>NZ_JBKQOU010000151.1:0-16316 GCF_052145335.1 Rhodoblastus sp. | reverse complement strand
ACTTCGGCCGAAGTGTTCTTTTCGTAAAGCATGAGCTCCGACCGACGTTTAGCGAAACCCAGGAACAGGGTCACCATCAGGCCGCACAGCAGGAGCCATGATGACGGCGGGATGCCGAGACCCGCGGTTCCCATCAGGATGCGCAGCATAAAGCCCATCGAAATTAGGATCACGTCGACGACAACGACATGTTTCCATGCGACCGAATAGCCAAATTGGATAGCCGCATAGGCGGCGATAATGGCGAGGGCCCAGAGACTTACAAACGAAGCCAAAATCAGCGACACAGCCGCCAGTCCGGCGGCGAACCTCCAGCACGATGCGATGGACATTGCGCCGCTGGCGATCGCCCTTTCGCATTTCACCGGATGATTGCGATCGGCCTCGACGTCGAAGATGTCATTGCAGACGTAGACGGCGCTCGCCATTGCGGAAAAGGACGCAAAGGCCAAAATCAGTCTGAATGCCAGATCCAGGCTCCACACCTCAGCGAAAATGGGCCCGAGAAAGATAAACGTGTTTTTGACATATTGATGCGGACGAGCAAGTTTCCAAAAATAGAACAAGCGGCGCATCCCTTACCAACTAATCGATGCGCATGGCGCGTAAAAAGTTTTCCGCAGGGCATAAAGCATCAATCGGAATTGAATTCAACCATGTTGAAGGTGTTCAGCTCTGTTCGGCGCGGGCTGCAAATTCCACTAGGTGGTCCTGACTAATCCGTCATTCAGCAAGAAGCTGAACTATCGTATCGGCTGCGACGATGGCGAGATACACCGCGAGCGAACGGGCTGGTCCTGGTCATAAGTGTGCTCACGCTGCGGGTTCCCTATACCCCCCGAGGAGAACATAAAAAGAACTTGCGCAACGGAACAAACACGGTACATTGCTGCAACTTACAAGCTGATTGCATCCCCCGCGCCACCCATGCCAAAAGGATAGACCTGATGTCGCAAGCGAATCTCCGCCTCGTGGAAGGAACCTCCGTGGACAAAACCAAGGCTCTCGACGCCGCCCTGTCGCAGATCGAACGCGCCTTTGGCAAAGGCTCGATCATGCGGCTCGGGAAAAACCAGGCGGTGACCGAAATCGAGACCATTTCCACAGGTTCCCTCGGCCTTGACATCGCGCTCGGCGTCGGAGGCCTGCCGCGCGGGCGCGTAATCGAAATCTACGGCCCGGAATCCTCCGGCAAGACGACGCTGGCCTTGCACACCATCGCCGAGGCGCAGAAAGCCGGCGGCGTGTGCGCCTTTGTCGACGCCGAACATGCCCTCGATCCGGTTTATGCGCGAAAACTCGGCGTCCAGCTCGACGACCTGCTGATCTCCCAGCCCGACACCGGCGAACAGGCGCTGGAAATCACCGATACTCTGGTGCGCTCCGGCGCCGTCGACGTGCTGGTGATCGATTCGGTCGCCGCCCTCGTTCCCCGCGCCGAAATTGACGGCGAGATGGGCGATGTCCAGCCGGGCCTGCAGGCGCGGTTGATGAGCCAGGCTTTGCGCAAGCTCACCGGCTCGATTTCCAAGTCTCGGACCATGGTGATCTTCATCAACCAGATCCGCATGAAGATCGGCGTGATGTACGGCTCGCCGGAAACCACCACCGGCGGCAACGCCTTGAAATTTTACGCTTCCGTGCGTCTGGATATCCGCCGCGTCGGCGCGATCAAGGACCGCGAGGAAGTGATCGGCAATCAGACGCGGGTGAAGGTCGTCAAGAACAAGGTCGCTCCGCCGTTCAAACAGGTCGAGTTCGACATCATGTATGGCGAAGGCGTATCGAAATATGGCGAATTGGTCGATCTCGGCGTCAAGGCCGGCGTCGTTGAAAAATCCGGCGCCTGGTTCTCCTTCGACAGCCAGCGCCTCGGCCAGGGCCGCGAAAACGCCAAGGCTTTCCTGAAAGCCAATCCGGACGCCGCCGCGCGGATCGAACAGACGATCCGCGAGAACGCCGGCCTGATCGCCGAACGAATCCTCGACAATATCGACCCCGGCGCCGAAGACACCGACGCCTGAGGCCGCCCTCCCGCTTCCCATAACCGCCTGCCGACGCGGCTATGGGAAGAAAGGCGCCCCCCGCTGAAAGGGCCTTGGGCGCGAACGCACGGTCGTCGATTTAATCGGCCGGCCGCTCTCGACAGCTTCGCGGCCTGTCGGTAGATAAGGCGGCCTGCCCTCTCCATATATGGGGCTTTCGCGCCGGACTTGGCGCGGCGGGCGGCCGGATTGCGGCAGAGGATCGAGAACATTCCATGAGCGGCGTCAACGAAATAAGGTCCGGTTTTCTCGATTATTTCGCCAGGAACGGCCACACCCCGGTCGAGTCCTCGTCGCTCGTCCCCCGCAACGATCCGACGCTGATGTTCACCAACGCCGGAATGGTGCCGTTCAAGAATCTGTTCACCGGCGCCGAAAAGCGCGACTACGTCCGCGCCGCCTCTTCGCAGAAATGCGTGCGCGCCGGCGGCAAGCATAACGATCTCGACAATGTCGGCTATACCGCGCGCCACCACACATTCTTCGAGATGCTCGGCAATTTCTCCTTCGGCGATTATTTCAAGGAGCAGGCCATCGCTCTCGCCTGGGAGCTGATCGTCAAGGATTTCGCCCTGCCGAAGGACAAGCTTCTCGTCACCGTCTATCATGACGACGACGAAGCTTTCGATCTGTGGAAAAAGATCGCCGGTTTCTCCGACGACCGCATCATCCGCATCGCCACCAGCGACAATTTCTGGTCGATGGGCGAGACCGGACCCTGCGGCCCCTGTTCCGAGATTTTCTACGACCAGGGCGAAGCGCTGCTAGGCGGACCGCCCGGCAGCCCGGACGAGGACGGCGACCGGTTCCTCGAGTTCTGGAACCTGGTCTTCATGCAATATGAGCAGGTTTCACCCGGCCAGCGCGTCCCCCTGCCCCGGCCGTCGATCGATACCGGCATGGGACTGGAGCGCGTCGCCGCCCTGATGCAGGGCGTCCATTCGAACTATCAGATCGACCTGTTCCGCGCCCTGATCCACGCCGTCGCCGAGGCCACCGGAGTCGATCCCGATGGCCCGATGCAGGCGAGCCACCGCATCATCGCCGACCATTTACGCGCTTCGTCCTTCCTTGTCGCCGACGGCGTTCTCCCCGCCAACGAGGGGCGCGGCTATGTGTTGCGCCGCATCATGCGCCGCGCCATGCGCCATGCGCAAATGCTCGGCGCCCGCGATCCGCTGATGTGGCGCCTGGTCCCGGCGCTGGTGCGCGAGATGGGCGCCGCCTATCCCGAACTCATCCGCGCGCAGGCGCTGATCGAAGAAACGCTGAAGCTGGAAGAAACCCGCTTCCGCGTCACCCTTGCGCGCGGCCTGACCATTCTCGACGAGGAAGCCAGGGATTTGCAGGCCGGCGAAAAGCTCTCCGGCGACGTCGCCTTCAAGCTTTACGACACGTTCGGCTTCCCGCTCGACCTGACCCAGGAAGCTTTGCGCGCCCGCAAGATCGGCGTCGACACCACCGCTTTCGACGCCGCCATGCAGCGTCAGCGCGCCGAGGCGCGCAAGGCGTGGACCGGCTCTGGCGAGTCGGCCACCGAAACGGTGTGGTTCGCGGTCAAGGACAAGGCCGGCTCCAGCGATTTCCTCGGCTACGACACGGAAAAAGCTGAAGGCGTGGTGACGGCGCTGGTGCGCGATGGCGCCTTGGTGGAAAAGCTTTCGGCCGGCGAAAAAGGCTGCGTCATTCTCAACCAGACGCCATTCTATGCCGAATCCGGCGGCCAGGTCGGCGACACCGGCGTTTTGCACGGCCCGAAAGTCAGGATGCGCGTCGAAAACACCAGCAAGAAAGTTGGCGACCTCTTCGTGCACGAGGTCGTCGTCGAGGAAGGCGAAGTCACGGCGGGTTTGGCTCTTGAGCTCGAAGTCGATCACGAACGGCGCACCGCCATCCGCGCCAATCATTCCGCCACCCATCTGCTGCACGAGGCGTTGCGCGAGGTCCTGGGCGATCATGTCGCGCAGAAGGGTTCGCTGGTCGCGCCCGACAAGCTGCGTTTCGACTTCGCCCATCCCAAGCCCATCACCGATCAGGAGCTGGCGGAGGTCGAGGACATCGCCAACCAGGTGGTGCTGGAAAACGCCCCCGTGGTCACCCGCCTGATGGCGGTCGATCAGGCGGTCGAATCGGGCGCCCGCGCGCTGTTCGGCGAGAAATACGGCGACGAAGTGCGCGTGGTCTCGATGGGCGGCGGCGCGCGCCGCGCCTTTTCGGTCGAATTATGCGGCGGCGTCCATGTTTCCCGCACCGGCGACATCGGGCTGGTGTCGATCGTCGGGCGCAGCGCCGTGGCGGCCGGCGTGCAGCGTATCGAGGCCAAGACCGGCATGGCCGCGCGGCGCCATCTCAATGCAGAAGCGCGGGTGTTGCGCGATCTCTCCGGCCTGCTCCGCGCGCCGGTAGAGGACGCTTCCGAACGCCTCGCCGCCGTGCTCGAAGAACGCAAGAAACTGGAGCGCGAACTCAATGAAGCGCGCAAAAAGCTCGCCATGGGCGGAGGCGGATCGGCGGAGCAGCCCGGGCGCCAGATCGCTGGCGTGAATTATTTTTCGCGCGCCGTTTCCGGCGTCGAAATGAAGGATCTGAAATCGCTGGCCGACGAAGCCAAACAGACCATCGGCTCCGGGATCGTCGCCATTGTCGGCATATCCGCGGACGGCCGCGCCGGCGTGGTGGTCGCGGTCACGCCCGATCTGACTTCCAGATTCAACGCCGTCGACTTCGTCCGCCTCGCCGCGGAAAAGCTTGGCGGCAAAGGCGGCGGCGGCCGTCCCGACATGGCGCAGGCCGGGGGACCCGACGGCGCGGCGGCGGAAACCGCGCTCGCGGCCATCGCCGATTTGCTGGAGCAGCGCGCCGGCTAAGACCTCACCGCCGTTCGCGGCGGTGCAGGAAGGCAAGCTTCTCGAACATATGCACGTCCTGCTCGTTCTTCAGCAGGGCGCCGTGCAGCGGCGGAATCAGTTTGGATGTGTCGCTCTCGCGCAATTGTTCAGGAGTGATGTCCTCGCTGAGCAGCAGTTTCAGCCAGTCGAGCAATTCCGAGGTCGAGGGTTTTTTCTTCAGGCCGGGCACATCGCGCATCTGGAAGAACAGCCGCAGCGCCTCCTCGACCAGGTTGCGTTTCAGATTGGGGTAATGCGCCGCGACAATCGCCTCCATCGTCGGCTTGTCGGGAAACTGGATGTAATGGAAGAAGCAGCGCCGCAGGAATGCGTCCGGGAGCTCCTTTTCATTATTGGAGGTGATGATGACCAGCGGCCGCTTTTTGGCGCGGATGGTTTCGCCGGTCTCGTAGACGTGAAACTCCATCCGGTCGAGTTCGAGCAGCAGGTCGTTGGGGAATTCGATGTCGGCCTTGTCGATTTCATCGATCAGCAGGACCATCGGTTCTTCGGCGGTGAAAGCCTCCCATAATTTGCCGCGCTTGATGTAATGGCCGATTTCAGTGACGCGCGGATCGCCCAGTTGCGAATCGCGGAGCCGCGAGACGGCGTCATATTCGTAAAGCCCCTGCTGCGCCTTGGTCGTCGATTTGATGTGCCAGGTCAAAAGCCGCGCCGGCAGAGCCGTGGCGACCTCTTCGGCCAGCACGGTCTTGCCGGTTCCGGGCTCGCCCTTGACCAGAAGGGGACGCTCCAGCGTCAGCGCGGCGTTTACAGCGACGCGCAAGTCCTGCGTCGCGACATATTTGCTGGATCCGTTGAAGCGCATGTGCTGTACCGTTTTGCAGTTCATCGCGAAGGCTGCGCGAGTTCGGCCAATGTGGCGCCGCAGCAAGCGGCGAGCAAGTGGCGCCGACGCAAATCGTGCTTTCGGGCGATTCGCGGATTGGAAAGGCTCTTTTTGCGCGGTGCAAGCCGGTTTCGCCGCAGTCGGCGCCGCTTGCCATCACGGCGCGTCTCCCGGCGGATGGCTCAGGATTCAATTGTGAAACCGAGGGAAGCGAAAATGTGACATTTCAGTCACGCGGCGCTTCCAAGTGGTTCAAAACGGCGAAAATGGGGCGGTTTCAAGCCGTCCGGGCTTCTGCCGAGCTACGCATTCGATTAGTGTAAAGTCCTCGGATGTCCCGTGATGAAAATATGACGGCCTCGGCTGAACAGGGACCACGGGACTGAAATTGACTTTTAGTTTACACTTAAACTGAAACCCTCGGGAGGGGTATTCGAAATGAACATCAAGGTTAAACTGCTCGGCGCTGTCGCCGCTCTCGCGCTGACGTCGGGCGCCGCCCTCGCCGCCTCGACCAACCCCCCGGGCGAACGCGCTGGTCTCGACCTCGCCTCCCCGCTGCCGGAAGGCGTGTACTTCGTCGACCTCCTGAGCGTCGGCAACTTCCGCGGCTACAACCCGGGTTCCGTCGGCGACACCATGACCAACGGCAACTCGAGCCTGAACTACCAAGTTCCGATCATCGCCTGGTCGACCCCCTGGACCCTCCTCGGCGCCCGCGTGCAATTGCTCGCTGCTGCTCCGATGCTCGAAGCCGGCTATAACCACATCAACGGCGCCGTCGGCGGCGTCCTCGGCTACGTCAAGCCTGCCCTCCTCAATGCCACCAACGGCAGCGGCGGCTACGTCCACGGCATGTACAACCCCTTCGTCGCTGGCCAGCTCGCCTGGAACCTCGGCAACGGCTGGAGCGTGTCGGCTCTCATGGGCGCCTATCTGCCGATCAGCGGCGGCGACCTGGGCAACGCCTACAACCGCACCACCCTGCATGAGCAGCTTGCCATCGCCTATCACATGAATGGCTGGAACTTCACCGCCAACTTGATGTTCGGCGAGCTCCTGACGCAGGGCTCCTGCTCCGTCGGCGCGCCCAGCCCGGTCCTCGGCCTGCCGAACGCCACCTGCAACAACAACGACTACTTCAACTACGACCTCGGCCTGACCCACACCTTCGGCAAGTGGGAAGTCGGTATGGTGGCCTTCGGTTCGACCGATTTCAACGTTCCGGGCAGCAACACCAATCTCGCCGGCCCTGGCAGCGGCTTCAACGGCGCGGCCTGGACCAACTACGCCGGTCAGGCTCAGTCGCAGTTCGCCCTCGGCGGCCTGGTTGGCTACAACTTCGGTCCGGTGATCACCCAGTTGATCGTCGCCTCCGACGTCTACGAGCATAACTACCAGGCTCACGAGACTCAGGTCAACGTGCATCTCATCGTGCCGCTGTGGGCCCCGGAAGCTCCGAAGGCCGTCGTCGCCAAGTACTGAGATTTGATCTCACCCGGTCAGCTCTCGGGCTGACCGGACCGATCGCCGACGATGGTTCGCCATCGTCGGCTTTTTTTGCCGTGACGTAGGTTTTTTTGCCGTGACCACTTGGCGGCCCCGTGGCAGACTGGCGCCATGCTGATCCACTTCTTCACCGCCCTGCGCGAGGCGCAGGTTCCTGTCTCGCTGCGCGAATACCTGACTCTCTGCCAGGCGCTGTCCGTCGATCTGGCGGAAAAGTCGGTCGATGAATTCTATTACCTCGCCCGCACCTGCCTGGTGAAGGACGAGCGCAATCTCGACAAGTTCGATCGCGTATTCGGCACGGTGTTCAAGGGCCTCGAATCCGCCGGCGATCTGGCGAAAAACGCCGAGATCCCCGCAGAATGGCTGAAAAAGCTGACGGAAAAATTCCTCACCGAGGAGGAGAAGAAGGAAATCGAGGCGCTCGGCTGGGACAAGCTCATGGAGACGCTCAAAAAGCGTCTCGAAGAGCAGAAGGGGCGCCATCAGGGCGGCAATAAATGGATCGGCACGGGCGGAACCTCGCCCTTCGGCGCCTATGGCTATAATCCGGAAGGGATCCGCATCGGCCAGGACGGCAACCGCAATTTTCGCGCGGTCAAAGTCTGGGACAAGCGCGAATTCAAGGATCTCGACGGGGCTGAAGAACTGGGACCGCGAAATATCAAACTGGCTTTGCGCCGCCTGCGCAAACTGGCGCGCACCGGCGCGGCGGAAGAACTCGATCTCGACGGCACCATCGGCGCGACGGCGCGCCAGGGCTTTCTCGATCTCAAGCTGCGCCCGGAACGGCGCAATGCGGTCAAGGTTTTGCTGCTGTTCGACATCGGCGGCTCGATGGACTGGCATATCGAGCAGGTGGAGCATTTATTCGCCGCCGCGCGCACCGAATTCAAGCATCTGGAGCATTACTACTTCCACAATTGCCTTTATGAAAGCGTATGGAAGAACAACCAGCGCCGCCATTCGGAAAAGCTTGCCACCTGGGACCTGCTGCACACCTTTCCGCATGATTACAAGCTGATCTTCGTCGGCGACGCCTCGATGAGCCCCTATGAGATCGTCATGGAGGGCGGCGCGGTCGAATATGTCAACGAAGAGACGGGAAAAGTCTGGCTGGAGCGGGCGCTGCAATGCTGGCCGCACGCCGTCTGGCTCAATCCGACTCCTGAGACGCACTGGCGCTATACGCAGTCGATCGGCATGATCCAGCGGATCATGGAGGATCGCATGTTCCCTCTGACGCTCGAGGGGATCGAGGCGGCGATGAAGGAGCTGACGCGCTGAAATCAGGTCGTCATCGCACCCGCACCGGGAAAATTTCGGCCGAGAGCTGCACCTGATTGCCCAGTCCGTAATAATAATAGGCCGGGCGCGAAACGAGGCGCAGAAAAAGGAACAGCCGGAAGCGCAACAGTCGCAAGAGTCCCATTTTGCGCGCCGGCAGCAGGTTTTCATGCGCCACATGCACGATCCAGCGTCGCCGGGTCGGCGGCAGGTCGATCTGCTTGTGGCGGGCGAGATCTTCCAGCCATTTTTCGACGTCCGGCTCCTCCATGAAACCGAAACTCAAATTCACGCCGATCACCGCGCCTCTATCCGGCTCGCGGTAAAAAGTCGTCACCCTGTAACGATTGTCCTCGATATAGGGCGTCGTGACGTGGGTGACCTCGACGAAAATCAGATGGCGAGGCAGCACGCCGTTGCGGTCCCACAGCATCTGCATCAGGGCCGGAGCCCTGTCTTCCAGCGAGTTCAATGGTTTCGAGGACATGACCAGAGCGTCGCGCTCCATGAAATGTTCGGCGGCGCGATATTTCTCGACCAATTCGCCCATGGTCATCGCGTCTTTCGCCTTATAGGCGGCGAAAGTCGCCTTGCGGCCCCATCGCCAGGTCGCCATGACGGCAAAAACCGCCAGGCCGACCAGCAGCGGAATATAGCCGCCCTCGAAGAATTTCAGCGAGGAGGCAGTGAGAAAAGCGCCGTTGACCGCCGTCAGCGCGCCCCAGACCAGGACGGATTTCGCGCGACTCCAGCCCCAGTAGCGGCGGGCGATCCCATACATGGCCAGCGAAGTGATGACCATGACGCCAGACACCGCCAAGCCATAGGCCGCCGCCAGAGCGCCCGCCGATCCGAACGACAGCACGAGAAAGACGCAGCCGCAGAACAGGCCCCAGTTGATGAAGGGCACGTAAATCTGGCCGGCGTGGGCGGCATGGGTGTGAAGCAACTGGATACGCGGAAAAAGTCCCAGCCGGATCGCCTGCAAGGTCAGCGAGAAGGCGCCGGAAATCAGCGATTGCGAGGCGATGACGGTGGCCAGCGTCGCCAGCCCCACCATCGGATAAAGCAGTTGCGGCGGCGTCAGGCTGTAGAACAACATGCCCTCGACCACGGGCGCTCCGCTCAGCAGATGTGCGCCTTGACCAAGATAATTGAGCAGCAGCGCGGGAAAGACCACCGCGAACCAGCTCAGCCGGATCGGGCCGGCGCCGAAATGGCCAAGATCGGCGTACATGGCCTCGCCGCCGGTGACGACCAGCATCACCGCGCCCAGTATGGCCAGCATGTTGAGCCCGCCCGCGTTGACCAGAAAGCGCGCGCCGTAGAGCGGATTGAACGCGGCGAGAACCTCGGGATTCGCGCCGACCTGCCGGGCGCCGAGCACCGCGATGACGCCGAACCACAGGGCGACAATGGGCCCGAAAATCCGGCCTATGCCGGCCGTGCCGCGGGACTGCAAGGCGAAAAGCCCGGCGAGCAGGACCAGGGTGACGGGAATTACCGCGCGCCCCAGCGCCGGCGTCGCCGCCTGCAGCCCCTCGACGGCGGAAAGCACGCTGATCGCCGGCGTGATCATGCCGTCGCCCAGCAGCAGGCCCGCGCCCAGCATCAGCGACCATAGGGTCAGGCGGGCGTAACGGTTGTTTCGGCGGTGCAACAGGCCATAAAGCGCGAAAACGCCGCCCTCGCCCTCGTTATGCGCGCGCAGCACGAGAAGCGCATATTTGATCGCGACGATCACGGTCAGCGCCCATATCACCAGGGAGACGCCGCCAAGCACGTTTTCCGTCGTCCGGGCCACGCCGGGCTGGAAAATCTGATCCATGGCGTAGAGCGGCGAGGTGCCGATGTCGCCATAAACCACGCCGAGCGCGCCCAGCGACAGCGACGCCAGACCGCCGCGGGGCGAGTGGGAACGCCCGGTTTGGACGCCTTGGGGCATGGCGTGGCCGTGGATGGGGCCGCTGGCGGGAAAATTCACTGCGCCTCCCTGTCACGGCTGGATCAAAATCGGAGCGGAGCGGCATCCAGCTTTTAATTTACGCGCTTTCTTCAAGTGAACCGGCATCCACTTCGCTCGAAAATCTGCGCAAAAAGCAAGCCATCATGGGCGCAGCCCTGGCGCAAGAAAATGACATGGATCACAGGACCGCCGCAAGAAGGCGAACAGCCCGAGACAAGTTTGCCGTCCTATTCCTGAAGCCAAAGATTTTTCAGGCGTTTTCAAGCGAAGCGCTTTGCATGAAAACGCAGCAAGCAATCGAGCCCCGTTCCGATGCACTCGGCGCCGGGCTCCAGAGGATGACGAAATGCGCTTTTGGCGAAACATCAATATTGGCGCCAAGATCATCGCCGCTTTCACCCTGTCAACATTGACTTTCCTCGCTCTCGGCGTGCTCGCGCTGGCGCAGATGTCGAGTTTCAACGCCAGCGCCGAGGCGATGCGCGCCGACTGGCTGCCATCTACCAACAGGATCGATGCGATAGAAGATGCGCTGCAGGAATTTCGCATCAAGGAAGCCAAACTTCTTCTGGTTTACGAAGCCCATCCGGACCGGGCCGACGCCGCCGAGACCTCCTTTCACGCCGCCGCCGACGCCGTCGACGCCGCCTATCGCGACTTCGAGCCCTTCATCACGCCGGGAGCCGAAGACGTCGGGCCGATGAAAAATTTCGGCGAGCTTTGGCCGAAATTCCGCGCTTCGGCCCGTCACACCATGGAACTCGCCAGCAAGGGCGAGAGGGCGGACGCCGCCGATCAGTTTCTCACCTTTGATTTTGCCGCCAAGAAAGCGGCGGCCGACGCGCTGAAGGAGGCAATCGAGTTCAACCGCCGCGGCGGCAAGGACGCGGCCGACGCCATCAAGTCGCAATATGAAGAAAGGCGCGCGCTGGTCTTCGCCGCTCTGGTTCTGGTCGTCGCGATCAGCATCTTCGTCGCCATAGCTTTGATTCTTGGCCTCGCGCGGCCGATCCGCGAAGCTGCCCAGGCCCTGCAGCGTCTCGCCGCCGGCGATCTCCAGGCGAAGGTCGTCGGCGGCGACCGCGGGGACGAAATCGGCGCCCTGGCGCGGGCGCTCGAAGTTTTCAAGGGCAAGATGGAACAGACGCGCCAGATCGAACGCCAGGCCGATGTGGCGCGGACCAATGCAGAAACGGAAAGGCGAAGCGTGATGGCGTCGCTGGCCGAGACCTTCGATCGTACCGTCAACGCCATCGTCGGCGGCGTTTCCTCGGCGGCGACCGAAATGCAAGCGACCGCCACCTTATTGACCCACACCGCGACCGAAACCGCCGCGCAGGCGGAGGCGGTCGCCGCCGCTTCGGAAACCGCTTCCGGCAATGTCGGCTCGGTGGCTTCGGCTACCGAGCAATTGTCCTGCTCTATCCGGGAAATCCGCGACCATGTGCAGCGCTCGCGCTGCATGGCCGCCGATGCGGCGGCGCAAACCGAAAAAACCGACCAGCTGATGCGCCAATTATCGGCGGCGGCCGAAAAGATCGGCGGCATCGTCAGCCTCATCACCGATATCGCCGGCCAGACCAACATGCTCGCCCTCAACGCCACCATCGAGGCGGCGCGAGCCGGAGAAGCGGGACGCGGCTTCGCCGTCGTCGCCCAGGAAGTGAAAATCCTCGCCGAGCAAACCACCAAGGCCACGGCGGAAATCTCCGCTCAGATCGCCGGCATCCAGAATTCGACCCAGCACGCCGCCGGTTTCATTTCCTCGATCGTCCAGACCACCGATCAGGTGCGCGCGATTTCCGAAACCATCGCCGGCGCCGTCGAACAACAGGGCGCCGCAACCCAGGAAATCGCCCAAAATATTCATGCCGCCTCTGAAAGCGCCAGGGAAGTGGCCGCCAATATCGGCGGCGTGATGGAAACTGCGCAGAACTCCAGCGCGGTCTCGGTGCAGATGCTGGCCTCGGCCAGGGAATTGTCGCAGCAGGCGCAAAAGCTGGGCGTGGAAGTCCATCGCTTTCTCAATTCGGTTCGCGCCGCTTGAACAAAAGGTCCGCTTGAGCGCACAGGCGATGAAACCCGCATCACTTCTGCTCTAGGTCACCGAATTCAGCATAGGCCGCGACCAGCGCCAATATGGTTTCACGGGATCTGGCGTCGCGGATGCGCGCGAAACCGGCGAGCAGTCGCTGCTCCTGGTCGGCCACCGACGCCGGGACGGCGGCCTCTTTCGCGCTCTCCCTGCCCTCCTCCACCAGTCCGCAGAAAAATTCGGACGGCTGCGCGCGCAAGATCCGCGAAACCCTGCGCATCATCTCGGCGGGCAGCCGCTCTTTTCCCGCTTCCAGCCCTTCAAGACGCGCCGTGGTCACTCCCAGCGTCCGCGCCAGAACCTTCGGATCCACGCCGCGCTCCAGCCGCAACTGCCGCAGCCGCCTGCCGACATGGCGATCGATGAAATTCGGCGTTTCCATGGGATCCCCACACAGCTCTCGTCATCGCGGCGGCAAGCCGCGACGATGACTTGGATCGACAAGAAGTTGCTTTGACGGAGGCTGCCTCAACAAATTAAAAAGCAATTTACTCGACGTGAAAACCATAACAAAACGGGAGATGAGCACAACTCCATGATGTTTTAATCATGAATTGCAGCACCTTATTACGCTACGTTAGAGCGTTTTAAAGCGAAGTGGATACCGGTTCGCTTGAAGAAAACGCGTAAAAACAAAAAACTAGAGCCACGATCCGATTCAATCGGATCGGAAAAGGCTCGTCAGTTGCGCATATTCACGTAACGCAACCAGACTCAAGGGCCAAAGCGGCGTCGCGGCTGTTTGAAAAATTACGCCCAAACGCCTGAGAAGTTACGCCCCAGGGACGGAAAAAGTTTCAACGGAACATGTTTCGATCATCGCCGCGTCGAGCCAGAAGGAGCCATCGTCTTCGATCGCGAAATGGGCGCGGGTTTCGGCAGCCGCTTTTTCCTGCAGGATGCGAATCGCCTTGGCCAGCGGCGCCGGCGTGCCCATCCGCTCGGTCCAGACGGCGAAATCCATGCGCAGCCGCCAGGTGCGGCAAGAGCGGACGGAAAAGCCGGCGCTCGTCAGCGCGGAAAACCACGCGTCGAGCGCATGATCGCGCACATGCGAGGGATCGCGCAGCAATTCGACGGTTTGCAGATGGGTGTCGAGCAGCGCGCGTCCCGGCGAAACGATGTCGATGAAAACGGCCGGCGCGCCGACGCGCAAAACGCGCCGGGCCTGGCGCAGGCCGGCAGCGAAATCGCGCCAGTGATGGGCCGAAAAGCGGCTGGCGAGAAAATCGAAAGTCTCGTTGGCGAAAGGCAGGCTTTCCGCCGCCGCCACTGCCGTTTCGATATTGCCCAGGGCTTTTTCGCGCGCCTGCGCGGCCACCGTTTGCAGCATGCCCGGCGACAGATCGGCCGCCGTCACCTTGCCGGCATGACGCGCCAGAAGATAGGCGACATGGCCGCCGCCGGTTCCCAGGTCGAGAGCGTGCGCAGGCCCCGCCGCCGCCGCTAAATCCGCCAGCGCATCGAGATCGGCGCCCCCGGCATGGACGGCGCTTTCGACATAGGCCTGGGCGCGGGCGCCGAACTGGCCAGCCGTCAATTCTTCATGACTTTGAGACATGGCGTCTGGCCCTTATTCGCCGCGCCATTGCGGCGGCCGCTTGGCGAGAAAAGCTTCCATGCCTTCCTGGAAATCGGCGCTGCGATAACACATCACCACCAGATCCTCGCCGGTCTCCATGGGCGGACGCAGCCGCGCCAAAGCCTCCTTGGTGGCGCGCAAGGTCAGCGGCGCATGGCCGGCGACGGTCCGCGCCAGGCTTTCCGCGCGGCCCATCAATTCGTCGACCGGGGCGATTTCGCCGACCAGGCCAAACATTTTCGCCTCTTCGGCGTCGATCAAGCGCGCAGTAAAAATCAGGTCCTTGACCCGCGCCGGGCCGATCAACGCGGCAAGGCGGCCGTAATTGGCGACCGAGAGGCAATTGCCAAGCGTGCGGGCGATGGGAAAGCCGAATTTGGCGTTGGCGCCGGCAAGGCGCAGATCGCAGCAGGCGGCGATGGCCGCGCCGCCGCCGGTGCAGGCGCCGGCGATGGCGGCGATGG
Source organism: Rhodoblastus sp. (assembly GCF_052145335.1). Taxonomy (GTDB): domain Bacteria; phylum Pseudomonadota; class Alphaproteobacteria; order Rhizobiales; family Beijerinckiaceae; genus Rhodoblastus. The sequence goes on along the minus strand of NZ_JBKQOU010000151.1, from coordinate 1,630 downwards.
TCGGAACGCGGCAGGTTTCGAGCGACGACAGCACGCGTTCGATCTTGATTTCGTAATCCACGGCGTCCTGCGCCGATTGCAAAGCGCGAAATTCGGCGATGTCGGTGCCAGAGGCGAAAGCCTTGTCGCCGGCGCCATAGATCAGCAGCGCCTTGATGTTCGCGTCGGCGCCGGCGCGTTCGCAGGCTTCGCGCAAATCCTCGTACATCTGGAAGGTCAGGGCGTTGCGCGCCTGCGGCCGGTTGAAGATGAAATGGGCGATCTCGCCGCGCGTCTCGAAAATCGTGCTGTCGCTCAAAGGCCGCTCCTGTGACGGGCGCGACGCGAGGAACAGGCTTCCCGCGCGCGGACGCCCTGCATAGGCAAATCGGCGGGATCATTCAACTTTTTCGCACACGCCTCAGGCAGGCAGACATGCAAACTTCGAAGCGGTCTAAAGTATTTCCCGACGCCAATAGGCCTTCGACTTACGCATATTGTTTAATCGCGCCCAAGATGATGATCCGGTAAGCCAATATCCGTCAAGGATGCAGTTGGCTTGCCTGAAAAGATCCGAAAACGGGGCGTTCAGGCGGTTCGCATCACCGGAATTGGCGGCTGGTGCGTCCAGGGGGGGCCGATCATCACGTCCATAAGGAGCCATTTCGCGTCACTTCGAAGGTTCCGATAAATATTAATCCCGATGAAGGAAGCAAAACATGTCCGACTCTTTTTTCGAACCGGCAAAACCCAGCAATCCGTTTGGCAATCCGGCGGTAGTCGGTCTGGGCGCCTTCGGTTTGACCACGATGATGCTGCAATTTCACAATCTGGGATGGATTGGCCTCGGCCCGGTCCTCTCGCTCGGATTTATCTTCGGCGGCGCGGTGCAGATGATGGCCGGCTTCCAGGAACAGAAGATGGGCAATAATTTCGGCTATGCCGCTTTCTGTTCCTATGGCGCCTTCTGGATTTCGCTCTGCGCCTATCTGCTGGGATCGACTTCCGGCATCAAGATGCTGGCGCTCAATGAAAACGATCTCGGCTGGCTGCTGTTCGGCTGGAGCCTGTTCACCGTCGGACTCTGGTTCGCCTCGCTCTGGGTTTCGAAAGCCATGTTCCTGACTTTCAGCACCTTGATGATCGGATTTGTAAGCCTGGTCCTCGTCAATTGGGGCCATCCCGAGCTTAAAAGCTTCGCCGCCTGGGATCTGATCGTCTGCGCCCTGCTCGCCTGGTACATGATGTCCCATATCATCCTGCGCAGCCTGTCCGGCAGCGACATCCTTCCGGTCGGCAAGCCGTTCATGGGCTGATTCCAGCCGAGGCAAAGTCTTTCGAGAAAAGGAGCCCGGTTTTCGCCGGGCTTTTTTTAGCCGCCATGAAACTCGCCGACGCCCTTGTGCCGCGGCCGCGGAATGCGAATCCCGCGCTCGGTGAAATCCTTCAGGCCGAGATAGATCATTGCGGTCATCAGCGCGTCGGCGAAGGCGTCGTGCTGGTTGAACAGCGGCAGTTTCAAGTCTTGCAAGATATCGGCGAAGGTCAGATCGACCTGCGTTCCCGGCGGCGCGTCGCCATATTTGCGCTCGTAATAAATCCCCGAGACTTCGATGCGCGGATTTGGCAATTGGATCCCGATGAATTCCAG
>NZ_JBKQOU010000150.1:0-6699 GCF_052145335.1 Rhodoblastus sp. | reverse complement strand
CGTCCCAGCACATCTTGGTTGCCAGTCACGCATCATATTTGCGCCACGTGCGCTGGCGCTTGGTCAGCGGCAGCGCCCGCTCAGATGGAGATGGTCCAGTGCTCGGACTGGCAGGGCGTTCGCACTTGTCAGGGGCCGGGCGGCCACCTGAGCCGTGAGAGCGCGTAGCAAGAGCTTACGGGCGGGCAGGACAACCAAGGCATCGCTGGCCCCAGAGCCGCTTGGCAGGGCTTCGAGACGCTGACCCTCAAGCGGCTCGAGGACCGCCGACCCTTCAACGCTCATCTGCCACAAAAATGGCCCACCGTCGCTTTGCTAATGACAATCGCAACCACCCTGTTCTGTGCATACGCCGTTTCATCGGCAGCGGACATGAATGGCAGGCGCTCGCCGGTCCAGCACACCTCCACCCGGTCCTGTGGCACCTTGTTGTCATAAACGAGAGACCCGAAGACCACATCGGCGCGTTGTTTGGATAGGCGCTCATTGAAGTCCGCAGAGCCAACCGAATCGGTCTTGCCGATGATCGTGGCGACGACGGTCGGCATGCTTTGCATCATTGCGGCCACGTCGCGTATTTGGCCTTCGTCTTTGGGCGATAACGCGTGGCTGCCAGTGTCAAAGTAAACAAAATGGGCGGTAGCATCCAGAGGCAGACCTTTCGTCTCTTGCGCTGTCGCAGCGTGAGCCGCAAAAAGGCCTATGAGCGCCGCCGCTGCAAGGCTCCTCGTTCCTCTGCTTTTGCTTTTAGACATTGGCGTTCCCCTTTTCCTAGTAAGGCATCCACCGGACTCCCGGAATTAATTTCTAAAACTTCGGAGACATTTCCTGACGGCCCAGCCTATGCCGTCTTTTCAAATAGGCATACAGTTGAAACGACGAACCGCACCAATCCCGGTCTGACCGGTTCGCCATCAACATTCGTCACCTTCCTTCAGCGAACCGCGAAATCAAACTGGACTCCGCCTCCTTACCCTCGCCCGTGGCGAGCCACTCGTTTAACTCTTGATCCGAATTCGGTTGACGACCCTTCATCCCTTCGAAGGCATCTCGCAGAATTTGGATTTCTGGAACTCCGCCACTAAACTCATCGCCGTAATACGAAAGCGCCGTGGACCCAAACATGGTCGCCTGCTTGCCCTCGTCAGTGGCGAGCCATTCGTTTAACTATTGATCCGAATTCGGCTGACGACCCTTCATGCCTTCGAAGGCATCACGCAGAATTTGAACTTGTGATTTCTCCCGGTTTTCCTTTTCGCTCATTTTTTCTCTCTCGCTCGTGATGATTATCACTGCACGTAGCGCCAACCGAAAATCGCTTTGAGCGGTCGCAATTACAAGGTTAACGGTAACACAATTGCCCATAAGAGTCATGGATTTAAAGCAACTCTCCTGCAGCAAACTCAAGTCAAAGTCATGCCTTGACAGGCGACCGTGACGATAGTTGGTCCCGATGCTATGGCTTCACCATTCGGCCCGTAACGGATACCTGAGAAAAATTTTTGATTTCTGCACGGGCACAGCCGCTTACCCCCGGATAGACGCTGCGTGTTTTGCTTGCCCGGCGCGCCGAACGCAGGCAGGCTGACACTCGTCGCTGGGGTGGAAGTGCGCGACCCCTCGCGGGACCGCGCTTGGATTCGAAAACTCATAATGGACGTGTCTTTAAGCCAGATCATGAGCGTGCTCGCCGTCGCAATGATCGTCGCGCTCGTGGCGCGCCGGGTCAATCTCCCCTATACCGTCGGCCTCGTCGTTGTCGGTGTCGTCCTCGCTCTTTCGAAGGTGGACTTCGGACTCCATTTAACGCGTGATTTCATTTTCGACCTGATCTTGCCGCCGCTCCTGTTCGAGGCGGCGATTACACTTTCGTGGCCGCAGTTACGGCGCAACATTGTGCCGATCCTCGTCCTCTCGACGTTCGGAACCATTATGTCAGCCGGTGTCGTGGCGTGGGGAACGGCGTGGCTGCTGGGCTGGCCCGCGTCCTCGGCGCTGGTGTTCGGCGCCCTTATCGCGGCGACCGATCCGGTGGCGGTTATCGCGATGTTCAAGGAAAACAAAGTCAAAGGACGCCTGCGTCTGCTCGTCGAAAGCGAGAGCCTGTTCAACGACGCAGCGGCGGCGGTCCTCTTTGTCATAGCCTTGGCATGGTCACAGTCCGCTGAAAACGCGCGGACTGGCATCGAGATGATCGGGGCGATGGTGCTCATCATCGCGGGAGGCATAGCGATTGGAGCCCTATGCGGAGGCGCCGCGCTCATCGTCGCGTGGCGCAGTTCGGAACATCTGATCTTGGCCGTCCTGACCATGGTTGCCGCCTATGGCTCTTTCTTGATCGCTGAATATTTCCATGCATCGGGCGTGCTCGCTACCGTGACAGCCGGTCTTATGATGGCCAATTTTCATCTGTTGCGCGGGAAGAGCTTCCTTTCGCCGAGGGGACGCGAATTTATTCTCGGCATTTGGGATTTTGCGGCGTTTCTCGCCAATTCGGTGGTCTTTTTTCTCATTGGCGTCGCGGTCGCGGCGATGCCGTTTCGATTTTACGGGACGGCTCTTCTGATCTCGGTTGTTGTTGTGCTCCTCGGTCGAGCCCTGACGGTATATCCGCTCAGTTTTCTCTTTCTGCGCTCCCGCTGGACGATCTCGCTTCGTGAACAGCATATCCTCTGGTGGGGCGGGTTACGCGGCGCCCTTGCGCTTGCTCTGGCGCTCTCGATGCCGCCCACACTGCCGCTGCGCGACGAAATCGTGGTCGTAACCTTTGGCGTCGTCGCCTTTTCCATTGTCGTGCAGGGCTTGACTATGCCGCTGTTGCTTCGGCGGCTGGGCTTTTTGCCGAATTAGAACCTGCCGCAAGGAGAAGCGCCAGTCGCATAACGCCAGCAGGGGCGCGCTCTGTGTCCGCTCCGCCCGGTCGATGATTAATGACCTATGCCGCGCCATACGGCGCTTGTCGAAAGAAGAGAATGGTCCTACTTTGGTACTAAGCTGATGTTTTCCTCCCGAGGGCTGAAGCCAGAGACGGGCCGCTGCGGATGTAACAGCGGCCCTTTTCTTTACGATAATTCAGGATTTGAGGCTTCCCTCAATTTTGAGGAAACGGGGCCGATGGCACCGCAAAGCGATCTCTGGGACGTTGCGCCCAGAGACGAAACACGGCGGGCTTCTTTTGAACCAAGATATGCCGCGACGCAGGTGGTCTCGCGAAAACGCCGGATGGTCCATTAGCCCACCCGATCTATCCGCCCCTAATAATACTTCTATTAGCAACGGATAGAAGTGGTGGGCTGCGCCCACACAAAAAACACTTTCACGTCCCAGCAGGTCTTGGTCGCCAATCACGCGTCATATTTGCGCGAAGTGCGCGGGCGCTTGGTCAGCGCACCCTCCGCGCGACCATAGGCGGAGGGTGAGCGGGTCAGCGGCACGCCCAAGGGTTCGCAAGGCAACTTTGCGAAGCGGCGTTTCTACTATTGCGCGGGCTTCGCTGCGGGCGCTGCGGGAGCTGCGGGGGGCGTCGCTGCGGGAGCTGTCGCAGCAGGCGTCTTATGACCTGTGCGCCGCTCCTCCCGCCGCTTATGGCGACCGGCACGCCGCTCTTTCCGCCGCTTCATTCCGGCGGTCTCGGCCTCGGCTTCTGTCGCAGCGATCACCATGGCAGGCGCAGCTAACGCTAAAGCAACCGCCGACCGGAGAAAGGAGAACGCGCTCCGACGCGAAACCATTTCCGACTCGATCTTTTCACTCATTTCAAGCCCTCCACTCGCTCGCGGGCAACAAGCCCGCATTTCCTCCACCGGCATAGGCTCGCTTTCACCCGACATTTTTTTGCGGGTTCACAAGCTTGCCGTCCCGAAGTTTGTCGTGACTGACGGACTATGGCAACTGAGTAGCTTTACTATCGGCCCTTTTAACGGGCTGGTTCTGACGGGCCGCCCGAGGTCTCGAAACAACTGTCAGGCAAAATCGACGAGGCGCGATGGATGAGCAAATTATACCATGGGCAGTCAGGGGCCTCGTTCACGAGAACTGTCGCCTTTCCGACAGGTTGAAACATTCCCTGTCGTCGATCTGCGGAATTTCATCGACGATGACATGCCATTTCGCCTTGCCCTCAAAATAGGTCATGTGAGCGAATGTCTCGTGGGTGGTTACGACAATTTCCCCACCCGGTCTTGCATCCTTGAAATGTTCGGACAATCTGACGGCAACATTGCCGCGCCCGTTGTTGTCGCAATGAAAAGGCGTGACCTAAAACGGCGCGACTCCGATTGCGTCGCACACGGTGGCGTTGATGAGCTTGATGGTTTTTTGGACGATGAGGACTTTCTCCCCATTTCGGGCAAGGGTCTTCGCGTAACGGGCCAATACCCTCGTTTTACCGGCGCCGCAGATGGCGCACAGATATTGAATAAGTGTCATAATTTCCTTTGGTGTTGAAAAAATTGGGTGAGAAATAATCGTCATTCAGCCGAAATGGGCCGGGGTTCGGAACACAGCCATGCGTTCAACACCGACTGCGCGGCGGGAAGATCGCTGGGCCGCATTCGGATTATCCGGCAATGTTTGGCGCGCTTGTAGAGCCGCCCATCTCGCCAAACGGCTCGGACTTCGACCAAGCCAAGCGCAGGAGAATGGAATAAATATTGGTAGGTCCGGGCGCCCGGCGGCAACACCGTCGTGCGCAACGTGGATTTGATATCGACGGATGTCCGATCCGGGAAAAGGTAGAAGTCGCGATCCGGCGGCAGCCAAAGTTCGATGAGGTCTTGGATCGCCAGCGCGTTCGGAATCAGGAATGGGTCTGGCCATCCATAGACGTCGGTTTGAAATTGAGTTTTCGAATAAGCTTGTGTTACAATAATGTTTGAATTCATATTTTCCTTACTCATCGTCAATATTAGAGTTTTTAAAAACAGGCAAGCCAATAAAAAAGAGGCAATGGCTTTCAAGACTTATTTATACATTATAATAACATATGGAGAACCCAATTGGCAAAATCTATTTTAGCAGAATCCGCCTTCATCATCGCAGACGAAATGGTCACCCAAGGCTTTGCTGCGTCTCGCGACGATTTCGAACGGAACTGGCTGGATGCCCCGCAGTTCTTCGCCAATCGGCAACAGTCCCGAAACCGGCTGGTCAACCAGACTTATGTGGATCGGCTGCGCTGGCGGCTGAAATTCGTTTCGGACCATGTGCCTGAGACAACAGCCGAACGGGTCCGCCGGGTGTTGGAATTAATCGATCAAGCGGAAAGGGTCGCAGAGACGCTGGCGCGATGACCGCCAATTTTCGCGCGGCGCGTGCTTGTGAAACGAATGCGATCTCATCATCGCCAACCGGGCTAATGATCCCGCAATCGGGTATAATCGGAACCCGAAGCGCAAACCGGGTCAGCATCCAGTTGCGGGCGCCTGACGCGTTCCCCCAAACTGCTGCATTGGAACTGCAAGCCCATCCACGCGGTATTGTCGGCATGACCACCGCCGCCGCCGACAAATTCTACGAGATCGCCACGGTTAGCATTGAGCTGAAGGACAGCGACCCGCTGATTTGGCGTCAAGTCGAAGTTCCGACGTCGGTCACGCTCAAGACGCTGCACGACATCATCCAAGCGACCATGGGCTGGTTCGACTGTCATCTTTGGGAGTTCACAATCGCCGAACGTCGATATGGGCTGCCAATGGATGAGGATTGGGGAACCGAGACTCGCGCCGACGCCAGCAACATTCGGCTCCGCGACCTGCTCAGGCCACCCAGCACGATGATCGACTACATCTACGACTTCGGTGATTGTTGGGTGCATCGGCTCACGATCACAAATGTCCGCGCGGGCGACGCCACTCTCTCCTACCCCCGCTACATCGGTGGCGAACAAAACGGTCCGCCAGAACATTGCGGCGGGCTCTCTGGTTTTTACGAAACGCTCGACGCGGCGACCGATCCCGAACACCCGGATCATGCAGAGGCGAAGCTGTGGCTCGACGACTATGACCCCAATGAGTTCGATGAATTGCCGATTAAATACGCCCTCGGTCGGATCGCAAACCAACGAAATGCCGCCAAGGCACGCCTCGCAAAAAAGAAACCAGAATCGACCAATTGAAAAAATCAAGATTCGCCAAGGGACGGCGTCAACTTTCGGTAGTGTCTCAGTTTGAAATTTGAAGGGCTTGACCGACGCTCGCTCGCGCCTGTCTCCCGTGCTATGCTTTAGCGCAAAGCTGGGGAGCTAAATATGCACGAAAACGACGTTTATTACAGTATCCAGCACGAGCTTCGGCGCCTGCTTCCAGAAATAGTGGGCAGGCCGGGAGGTCTGGCGGAGATTGATGAGATTGTCCTATCGATAATGACAGCCATCAAAGAATCCGGGATCGAGTACGTAAACCTTAGAGAGATGGCGAAAATCCATGCCGACCGGACCTAAAGGCGAAAAGCGGCCCTTACAAAAAGTCGGTTGAAGAAATTTCAAACTGAGCCACTACCCAACTTTCCACCAACTCGCCATCAACTTCGCCGACCGCCGTCGGATTCTGTTGTTTCGCCATGCCGCCCAAGACGGCGCAGTCAACAGGACAACACCAAGAGGGACCGGATCAAGAAGCTCGTGGAAGACTGGCTTCCGATCCCACCAAAAGGCAAAGAGCGGTATAAGCACCGCTCCCTACGATTTTACGCGGCCTTCGC
>NZ_JBKQOU010000149.1:0-2832 GCF_052145335.1 Rhodoblastus sp. | reverse complement strand
CGCCGATCGCGAGCATGCTCTTGAAGATGCCGCGCGCGGTGGACTGGAGCGCCTACGGAGCCTGATTGGCGCGACGACGATCGTCCGCGCGAAGCGCCTCGAACAGATCCTCGACCTTCATGCGCTGCCTAAAGTCGGGATCGACGTATCGCGCGAGCTGGGACGTTCCGCAAGTCGGCCGAAAGCTCGAGGTCGACCATAGCGGGCGACTATCGAATTTAGAGACAGAAGATATTTCAAACCGCGCGCCGCCTTCGACATTCTGCTTCTGCAATGACCGAAAGGAAAAAGGCCGCGCCGAGCGCGTGACGTGCGAACAGGATCGGCGGAGGAATCGGGCTGTTGGAGATTGCAATGTCTGCTGAAAAACATTCTACGCGTATCGCTTCGGGCGATGGAGAGAACGATCGATCCTTGAAGTCTCGTCTGGGCGGCCAGGTTGTCCTGGTCTTCCAAGGCGGCGGCGCGCTTGGGGCCTATCAGGCCGGCGTCTACCAGGCCCTGCATGAAGCGGGAATCGAGCCGGACTGGATCATCGGCACCTCGATCGGCGCCATCAACGCCTCCCTGCTGGCCGGAAACTCGCCCGACGCCCGGATCGATCGCTTACAGGCTTTTTGGCGGCGCGTCGAACGGATGCAATGCGCGCCGTTTCTGTCCGCGTGGGCTCCGGCCGCGAACTGGCTGGGAAATCTCGCGACCCTTTTCGGCGGCTTGCCCAACTTCTTCACGCCCCACGCGGGCGCCTTCATCAGCCCTTATTTTCCTCTCGGGTCGGAGAACGCCGGCTATTATTCTACCGCCCCACTGAAAGGCGCCTTGGGCGACCTCATCGATCTCGCGCAGCTCAACAGCGGCGCGCCGCGGATCACCGTCGGGGCCGCGAATGTGAAGACCGGCGACATGCATTATTTCGACAGCCGTTCCTGCCCGATCGGAGTTTCCCATATCATGGCGTCCGGCGCGCTTCCCCCCGCGTTCCCGGCGGTGCGCGTGGACGAGGATCTCTACTGGGACGGCGGCATCTTGTCGAACACGCCGATCGAGGCGGTGTTCGACGACAATCCGCGCCGCAACTCGCTGGTGATTTCGGTTCAGGTGTGGCATCCGCGGGGTCCTGAACCCAGCTCGATCTCGGACGTGTTGAGCCGGCAGAAGGATGTTCAATACGCCAGCCGCACCGAAGCGCAAATCCTGCGCCAGAAACAGCTCCATCGCCTTCGGCACGTCATCCGGGACCTGTCAGTCCTCTTGCCAGAGGACGTCAGAAACACGCCTGAAGTCAAGGCAATGGCGGCTTATGGCTGCACCACGCGCATGCATGTCGTGAGGCTGCTCGCGCCTCCCGTCAGTGGCGAAGACCAATCCAAGGACATAGACTTCAGCGCCGCGGGAATTCGGACGCGCTGGAGCGCGGGCCTTGCCGACGCCCGTCAGGTTCTGGCTGAAAGGCCCTGGGAGCGCGATCACGATCCGCTCGAAGGCTTCATTCTTCATGAACACATGTCGGATGCGCCGACCCGGACAAGCTGACCCCCGCGGGCGGCGCCCGGGCCGGCGCCCGCCAACGCGTCGGTCTTAAGACCCATATCTGAAGTCTGATCGTGTCCTGATACCTCACGGAGGTTCTCATGGTGGAAACGTCCGCGGTCGCGGCCGCGCCTCGCATTGCTTCCGCGCCTGGCGCCGGAAATTTCAAAGGTTTCGCCGTGATCGGAACCATGGCCTTCCTGACCGTGGTCGATCTATTCGCAACCCAGGCCATCTTGCCTCCGCTGACCGCCCATTATGGCGTGACGCCGGCGGAGATGGGCGCCGCCGTCAACGCCACCACCATCGGCATGGCGATTGCGAGCGCGGCCATTGCCTGGAGGGGACCGAAATTCAATCGCAGGCAGGGCATATTGGCGAGCTTGATCCTGCTCGCCATTCCCACCGCCTTGTTGAGCATGGCGCCAGACCTGACGACATTTTTCCTGTTGCGGGTGGCGCAGGGCCTGTGCATGGCCTCTGCTTTCGCCCTGACGCTCGCCTATCTCGGTGAAAGTTCGTGCCCGGTGGCGCTGGCGGGAAGTTTCGCGGCCTATGTCACGGGAAATGTCGCGAGCAATCTCTTCGGCCGCCTGATGGCCTCGATGGTGGTCGATGAGTTCGGGCTCGCCACGAATTTCATTTTCTTCGCCGTCTTGAATGTTTGCGGCGCCCTGCTCGCCTATTTTTTTGTCGTCGAAGGCGCCAGATGCTCCGCGATGGGACCGATTGCCGCAACAGACCACGCGCCGCCCGAGATGCAAAGTCGTACCGCGCCGCCGTTGATCGCCGCATTCGCCATCGGGTTCTGCATCCTCTTCGGCTTTGTCGGAACCTACACCTACATCAATTTCGTCCTGGCGCGGCCGCCGATTGCGTTGGACATGAAGGATATCGGCCTCGTCTATTTTGTTTTCGCGCCCTCGATCGTGACCACACCGCTTGCTGGCCGCGCGGCGCGCGCCATTGGCGCGCCGAAAGCCATGCGCGCCGCATTTCTTGTCGCGCTGGCGGGTCTCGGCCTGACCCTGTCGAGTGCGTTGCCTAGCGTGCTCGCCGGTCTGACCTTGATCGGGGTCGGAACATTCTTCGCCCAGGCCCTCGCCACCGGATTCGTGAGCTTCGCCGCCGGCGCCAAACGCGGCGTCGCCAGCGGGATATACCTCGCCTGCTATTTTTCCGGCGGGCTGGCGGGATCCGTGGTCGTTGGAAGGATCTTCGATCGTTGGGGATGGAACGCGAGCGTCGCGGCCATCGCCGTCGCTTTCGTCCTGGCTTTCGCGCTGATTTCGGCGCTGCGCC
>NZ_JBKQOU010000148.1:0-4850 GCF_052145335.1 Rhodoblastus sp. | reverse complement strand
CGTTCACGCGTTGATGATCTGAAGCTGCGTGAATTCGACGAGGCCTTCTTCGGCGAATTCCACGCCGATGCCGGACTGCTTGGCGCCGCCAAAGGGGACGTTGGGGGCGAGGTCGAGGTGCTTGTTGATCCAGACGGTGCCCGCTTCGATCCGGCGGGCGATGGCGTGAGCGCGATCTCGGTCGGATGACCAAACGGAAGCGCCGAGACCATAATCCGTGCCATTGGCCTGGCGAATGACATCATCCATGTCGGAATATTTGATCACCGGAAGCACAGGTCCGAACTGTTCTTCGTCGACGAGCCTGGAGCCCTCCGCGATGTCGCGCACGATGGTCGGCTGGATGAAATAACCGGGGCGATCGATCGGCTGGCCGCCGGCGATGACGGTTCCGTGCTTGTGCGCGTCGTCGAGGAATTCCTTCACCTTCTCGAACTGCATCTTGTTTTGCAGCGGGCCAAGCCTGGCGCCCTGTTTCATCCCGTCATCGACCACGGCGTTCCTGGCGATGACAGCGAGCTCCTCGCACATCTCGTCATAGATCGATTCATGGACATAGAGCCGCTTGAGCGCCAGGCACACCTGGCCATTATTCATGAAGGCGCCGTCGAAGATGGCCTGCGCGATTTTTTTGGGATCGGCGTCGTCCAGCACGATGCCGGCGTCGTTTCCGCCAAGTTCGAGCGTCAGCCGCTTCAGGGTTTCGGCGGCGCCCGCCATCACCTTCCTGCCGGTCGCGGTCGACCCGGTGAAGGTGATCTTCCGAATGTCCGGATGAAGGGTCAGCGCCTCGCCGAGGTCGTTGGCGTCGGTGATCACATTGAGCACGCCAGGGGGCAGAATGTCCGCGACGAGTTCAGCGAAGCGGAGCGTGGTGAGCGGCGTCGTCGGTGACGGCTTAAGGACGATTGTGTTGCCGGCGATCAAGGCCGGCGGCAGTTTGAAGGCGGCAATGAGCAGCGGAAAGTTCCAGGGGATGATCGCGCCGATCACGCCGAGCGGGCGGCGGTGCGCTTCGACCTTGCGCGTCTCGCTGTCTTCAATCACCCGCATCGAAAGATCGAGCGACCCCAGGTAGCGAAAAAATCCGGCCGCGCCCATGACTTCCCAGGTCGCCTCCGCCAGCGGCTTGCCCTGTTCGCTGGTCAGCAAACGGGAAAGTTCTTCGGCGTTGGCCTCGATGACTTCAGCCATTTTGATTACAGCGGCGCGCCGCTCGGCGATCGGGCGCGCCGCCCAGGCCGGGAACGCCGCTTTGGCGGCGGCGACGGCCTCATTGAGTTGCCGGAGGGATGCGCGCGGACAATCTGCGAACACCTCCTCGTTGGCGGGATTGAGGACAGGCATTTGCGAGTCGCCCTGGACGAGTCGGCCGTTGATGAGAAGATGGAAAGGTTTCATGGTTTTTTCCTGATGTCGCCGAACGTGGAATAAAGGTTTGACTGTTTTTGGCGCGTGTTTGCGCCATCGCGTTTGACGGAGCGGTTCACTGAGAGAATTCTCTCGTTCGGCGGAGGCGATCCCTGTGCCGTTCCGCGGCGGGCGCGAACCAGCCGGTGACGACCGGCGTCGGTTCGAGCGCGAAGGCGCCGTCGCCGATCAGCGCCTGCGCCGCGAGGGCGAGAAGCCACAAGGCGGGGAATTCCCAGCCGCCGTTGGGATTGCTGAAGAAGAAGCCATCCGAGCCGTGAGCGTTTACGATCGCGCCTAGCAGGACGGGGATCAGCGTCAGGGCGATAAGGCGCGGCATGAAGCCGAGGATCAACGCGAACGCCCCAAAGATTTCCCAGGCAACCGAGACATAGGCGAGCCAGCCGGGGGTGGAAGCCTCGGCGGCTCCGGCGGGCGCGAACGCGGAAATCTCCAGGCCGACGTGGGCCAGAAAGAGACTGCCGAGGCCGACACGCAGAAGCAGCGCGGCGTAAGTAGCTGTGCGAGCGTCGATGATTTTTTTTATCCTCCCGATACTTGTTTTTGGTCAGCGTTTCAGTCGCTCAGCGATGTGTTCCGCCGGGGAATTTCTGTTGCGGGCGGATGGCGCCGATTGCATTGGCGTTCGGCGTCAAGCCGCGGCGACAGTCGGCGTCATCGCGTTCCGCGATGCGCGTCTGGTCCGCACTCGCCATCCAGGCGGCTTTCGTCGCGCGCGGACAGGCTTCGGCGGCGCCGCTTGCGCCGATGGTCGCGGCGAGGATCAGAAGGGCGGCGATCTTGCGTGAAAGGATCTGTTTCATGGTCTTCCTCCTTGGTCGCCTCGTGCTTTTTCGCCCGGGCTTTTGCCCGCCTTTTTTGGCGGGATGGGGACGACCTCGCGTTGCGGCTCAACGAGCAAAAGCCCGGCCGGTCGTGATCGTCGGTCATGCGCAGTTTTTAGTGGCGACCGCTGTTGCGATTATCGGCAATTGGAGCGGCGGCTGAAGCAACCGCGCGACTTCGCGGCGTCGCGGGGAAGGAGCGCGGCCAAAGGCTCCGCGCCGGCAAAGCTTGTATATCGCCGGCGCGAAACAGGGTCGTAAAATCAGAACTGCCAGTGGATTTTGGCGCCGAAGAGGTGGATGGGACCCCGCTCCGTGTTGAACGCGGGGTTGGCCACGTATTGGTAGTCGAAATTCAGATTGACCGAAGCGGTCATCTGGTAATTGTAATAGGTTTCGAAGATCTTTTCCGGCGCCGCGTGCGGGAGCGCGCCGTCCCAGGCCTCCAGGTCATTGCCGCCCGCGTTGAGGTAAGCGATCTCCGCTTTCGAGGCGTCGCCCGTGACGCCGGCGATGCCCCATGTATCCTGTGGACGACCCCATCGATTGCCTTGAATCGAGACGCCGACCGAAGCGGAGTGGAATAGTTCGCAGGCCTCGTAAGGCTCGTAGCGCGGATCCATCCAGCCAGCGCGCGCGAAGACGCCGAGTTCGGAATTGACCTGCTGCTCGATGTTGAGGGTGACGCCGGTCTTGCTCTGGTAACGGCGCACTTCATTGAGGGCCGGCGTCATATTATTGGCGATGCCCCAGTTTATGGCGTTGTTATAAGAGGCCATCGGGCCGTGGTCGATGTAGCCCAGCACCTTGACCTTGCCGGGCTGGCCCCACAGGTCATGACGCTCTTCGAGTTCGGTCACGAACATGTAGTTGCGGAAATTCGGATCGTTGCCGTAACCGAGCGGACTGAAGGCGGTTTCCGGATATTGCGACATATCGAACATGCCGGTGCGGATCGCGAAGCGATTGAAATAATATTCCGCCGCCCCGCCGAAGGAGTAACTCCAGGCGTCGGTGGCGAAGTCCAATGTCGTATTGAAAGTATTGCCCCAGTTCCAGAACTGGGTCTTCGGGCTGTTGGCGTAGCGGTTGGTGTCGAAAATATCGATCACCGAAAAGCGGCCGGCGGTCAGCACGAGGCGATCGGCGGTGGTTGTCTGGGCGAAGTGCGTCAGATCGGAATCGATATTTTCAGCCGCGCCGCCGAGACTGATGGTGTCGCGGACGAAGAGGCGCTGGATTCGGGAATATGGTTCGGCCTGCCCGATCTTGTAGGCTTCGTTATTCACGTAGTTGACGACGCCGGTGGTGCCGCCGAGGCCGGAGCCCTCGTTGATTTCCGGATTGAACCAGAGTTCGAGGCCAGGCAAGAAACGATAGCCGACAAAAATGTCGACATCGTTGACTTCGCTGCCCTGCCCCCCCGGCGGCAGGCTCTTGGGACCGGAGAAGGCGGCGGAGAAGGGGGGATAGCCCTGCCAGGTGGCGGTCGCCTGGGCGTGGAAGGCCAGCTTTTCGGGGTCGAACAAGCCCAAACCCGGAGCCGCGGCGCCATCGCCGAACTGATAGTTCACGCCAAGCCGCACCGCATTGGTGGACAGGGTTGAGGTGAAGCGCTCGCCGTTCTGCGGGAAGTCGATGGTGTGCGGGCCAAAGTCCGAATAAAGATATTCGAGGCGGGCGGTCCAGTGAGGGATGAGCGGAACTTCGACGCCGGCGCCGACGGCCCAGCCGAGACGCGCGCTATTGGAGAAGTCATACAGGCCGCTCGCGTTGTTCGTCAGCGAGAATTTTTCGAAATTCCAGGCGAGGCCGCCCGTGGCGTAGA
This sequence comes from Rhodoblastus sp., assembly GCF_052145335.1. Taxonomy (GTDB): domain Bacteria; phylum Pseudomonadota; class Alphaproteobacteria; order Rhizobiales; family Beijerinckiaceae; genus Rhodoblastus. Next base: position 767 of record NZ_JBKQOU010000148.1, on the reverse strand, counting down.
ACAGCCAAATGCCGGGCGCATAGCCGATGCGCACGCGCGCCGTGCCGGAATCCCAGCCATTTTCAATATAGGTCGCCGAGCCATTCAAAACCTGGGCGGAGCCGCCGATCGAGAGCCCCTTGGTGCTGACGAAGGAATTGGCGCTGCCATCGACTTCGACGCCGACGAGGAAGCGATTGCCGAGGAGCTGGTTATAGCCCAACTGCAAACCGCCATACCAGCTGCCGGTGCCGAAGGCCGGGTCATAGGCCTGCTCAACGGAAAACCCGCCCGAGCCCGTCGGAACGCCGGCCTCATTGGTCGAGTTGAAGCCCGCGTGGCCACCGACGAAGCCGAGATGGCCGCCGACATAGAAGCCGGTCCAGTCATAGTCGCCTTGCGCCGAGGGCGCCGACTTGACGCTGGGCAAATCGGCCGCAAAAGCCGCGCTCGCAAAAATCTGGCCGACGAAAAGCACGCCCGCCGCGGCACTGAAAGCCATTACGCCCCTCCGACTGGAGGCCATCGCTTTCCGTTCGGCCGGCTGGGCGGCCCGCACTCCGCGCGCCGCGATCAATAATGCCAGCATTGATGTTTGCATGCCCCTGGATCTCCCCGATCGCGGCTCGTATTCACGTTATGGCTCGGCGCGGCGACTCACTGCGACTCGGCGAATCAATATTATGCAAGTTAATTGTGCAATTTGCGCGTCCCGGTGTCCACCGGCCGGCTGGCCAGCCGGACTGCGGCTACGTTATGCGTTCCGGTCTGGCCGGGGCCAGCCTGTT
>NZ_JBKQOU010000147.1:0-19127 GCF_052145335.1 Rhodoblastus sp. | reverse complement strand
AACTATATCGCGAAGCTATGTAGATAACATTGCGGTCGTTTTTAATTTAAACCGGCACTTGGCGGAGGCAATTTCGTTTGGTGTTTTTGTTTCACTTACGTATTTTTCAGCAAAAATGTTCTCGTTTTCTCAGGTTAGTCGGCGGATTGGGGCTGGAGGCATAGTTGTTCTTTTGATGGTCAACTCAATCGCACTTTGGCAGGGTACGCGGAATCAGTTTTTTGAATCTTCTGGAGCGGCCATAAAATGTTACGTGCTGACGCGCGACGGCGTTCATTTTGGTGAGCGCCCCGGCATTGATCCAACGACAGGAAAGCCTTGCCGTCCGGTGACCTCGGATGCTCTGGAGCGACTTCAAGAATATGCGAAAGGTAAGCGTCCCGAGCGAGTGGCGAGTGATGATCCCGTATTTTTCGACCTAAAGACGGGCGAACCAGTAGTTTGGTTTGCGAAAATCCGAACGGGAGAAATCGAGCTTTTCGATTTAATGGGTTTCCATCCGGAGACCGGAGAAGAGCTGTTACCGATTACACGGGACGTCGTGGAAGAATGGAAAAGTCAGCAGCGCACGACGGCTGAGCGCCCGCCGCAGAAAATTTATCCCGAGGATTTCGTCTTTTTCGATCCGAAAACAGGTAAGGCGAGAGCTTGGTATTCGCGGCAAACCGATGGAGAGATTGAGTTTTTTGATAACAAGGGCTTCCAACCACGTACCGGAGAGCCCCTCTCAATAGTCACAAGGGACGTGGTCGCGGAGTGGAGCCAGCAGGCGGCAAAGAAGTGTTACATAGTAACCCGAGAAGCCGTTCGCTTTGGGACCAAGCCTGGCTTGAACCCGGAAACAGGGCGAGAGTGCCGGCCTTTCACGGCTAATTTGCTCGAGCGCCTTCGCGAATATGAAAAAGGCGCCCGCCCAAAACGCGTTACGACTTCGGATCCAGTTTTTTTCGACCTCCGAACCGGTGAGCCGAATATCTGGTTCGCGAAAGACGAGCGAGGGCGGATACAGCTTTTTGATCTAATCGGATTCCACCCCGAGACTGGTCAGGAATTGCTTCCGGTGACGCCTGATATTGTCACAGAGTGGAAAAAACAGGTCGACGTCATAACGAGGAAGCCGCCTCAACGGGTCGACCCGAACGGCTATGCGTTTGTCGACCAAGTGACCGGCGAGCCTCGTGTTTGGTACTGGCGGTCAATGACGGGCGAATGGGAATTCTATGACAATCCAGGCTTCCGCAGCACGGGCGAAAAGCTGATTTTGATCACACCCGATGTTATTGAAAACTGGAAGCGGGAATCCGTAATTCAGCCAAAGGCCACAAACGATACAGACGCGGCAGCGATGAAAAAAGAACCTGCTGCAGACGCAGCGTCACCACGTGAGCAATGGAAACGGAAGTATCAACAAACTGTGAGAAAGGGGTTTTACCAAATCATCGTCGCTTCCATCACGTCCGCCAGCTATGAGGTGGCCTTAAGGAAATTGAAGGAGTTTGAAACAAGGTTTCCTGATGTCGCGTTCCACATGGAAGACACCCTCGGCGCAAACGAGAATAGAAACTATGCGATCGAAATTGGCACAGGCTTAAGTAAACAAGACGCGATCAATCTCCGCAATTGGGCCACCACGAACGGGTTCCCAAAGGACTCCTATATTTATTTGCAGGATTACAGCCCTGAATGCGTAGAAGAGAAATCTAACAAAGGTTGGTCGTATCAATGTGAATAAATTTATTAATAAGGGGATTCCCGCTTACTGGCGCGGAGCCGACCTTGCCGAAAGCGTCTTTGGAAGTCGCCTTCCCGCCGTTTTGCGTCGTTGCCTGGCGAAAAGCCAAGTGTCAGGTTCGACCGTCAGTTCCGCAATTCCGTCGCCAGTTCGCTCGCCTGTGCGAAAAAAATGTCGATGTCGTCCATCGTCGTGCGATGGTTGAAAATGGCGCAGCGGATCGCCGCGCGGCCGTCAATGAGGGTGATCGAAGGCGCGGCCAGGCCCCGGACATGCAGGGTCTCGACCAGACGGCGGTTTGCGGCGTCGCCATTCTCGCCCGACAGGCTGAAACAAACGATATTGAGCGGAACCGGCGCGACCAGATGGAAATCTCTCGACGCCTCGATCAGGGCGGCGAGCCGGCGCGCGGCGGCGCAATTGGCCTCCATCGCCTCGCCCAGCGCGCGGGTTCCGCAAGTCTGCAAAGTCATCCAGACCTTTAGCGCGCGAAAGCCGCGTGAAAGATCCGGCCCCAGATCGCAGGGCCAGATTTCGCCCTTGGCCAGTCCGGCTTCCGCGCGGGTCAGATAGGATGCAGGCGCGGCGAAAGTGCGCCTTTGCGCCTCGCCGTCGCGCACCAGGATGAAGCCGGCGTCATAGGGAACATGCCCCCATTTATGGAAATCGAAGGCGATGGAATCGGCGCGCTCGATTCCGGCGAGCAAGGGTTTGAGCTTGTCCGAAAACACCGCCAGCGCGCCGAAGGCGCCGTCCACATGCAGCCAGAGCTGCTGTTCCCCTGCGAAATCGGCGAGCAAGGCCAGCGGATCGATGGCGCCGAAATTGACCGTGCCCGCCGAGGCGACGATCAGGAACGGCTTTTCGCCGGCGGCGCGGTCCGCTACGACCTGCGCCTTCAAGGCGGCCATGTCGATGCGGCCCTGCGCGTCGCAGGCGATCTTTCGCAACGCCTCTGTGCCTAGACCCGCCATGTCCATCGCCTGGGCGACGCAGCCGTGCGCCTGCGTCGAGGCATAGGCGCGAAGCTTTTCGCCGCCTACGCCATCGCGCCGCACGGATTCGCCGAGACAGGCGTGGCGGGCGATCAGCACCCCGAGGAAATTGGCGAGCGAGGTTCCGCCGACGAACAGGCCGGAAGCCTTGGCGGGAAAGGAAAATGCCTGGGCCATCCAGGCGGCGACGCGCCGCTCCAGCTCGATCCCGACATGGTTGCGGCCGCCGCAATTGGCGTTGAGACCGGCGGCAAGCATTTCCGCCACCATGCCGGCGGGCGTTCCCGCCCCATGCGCCCATCCGAAAAATGCCGGATGGCGGTTGCCGACAACATAGGGTTGTATGCTCTGATAAAATTCCCCAAGCGCGGCGGAAAAGCCGATTTTTTCGCGCGGCGCCGGGACATTGAGCCGGCGGCGGATTTCTTCCGGCGTTTCCACCCAGACCGGGCGCTGGCGCAAGCTGGCGAGATCGTCGATCATCGCGTCGAGCGCCTGATGGCTCAAGGCGCGAAAGGCCTCCCAATCTTCGGGGTCGAGCGAATGGGGGGATTCAGTCATCGGCAAATCCGGTGGTAAACAGATCGAAGCGGGCGCAATCAGGTTATGGCATGAGTCGCATCTATTTTGATTACAATGCTACCGCGCCGCTGCGGCCGGAGGCGCGGGAGGCCTTTGTCCAGGCGCTGGACGTGGGCAACGCCTCCAGCGTCCATCAGGAGGGCCGCGCCGCGCGAGCGCTGATCGAGTCCGCGCGCGTCACGATCGCCGCCGCCCTGGGGACCAGGACCGATTTGGTCGTCTTCGTCTCCGGCGCCACCGAGGCGGCCAATATGGCCCTGCGCCCGCAAACTTCCTCGAAAAGCTACGACCTGTTGCTGATCGGCGGCGGCGAACACCCCTGCGTGACCGCCGGACATGGCTTTCCGCCCGATCGGGCAGAAATCGTCGCACTCGACGCGCAAGGGCGGCTCAATCTCGAAATCCTGCGCCAAAGGTTGGCGCATCGCCAACCCATGCTGGCTCTGCAGGCGGTCAATAACGAAACCGGGGTGATCCAGCCGGTCGCCGAGGCGTCGGAAATGGTTCATGAGGCGGGTGGCCTTCTGGTCTGCGACGCCGTTCAGGCGTTTGGGCGCGTCGACTGTTGCTTCGCCGCGACCGGCGCCGATCTCATCTTCCTGTCCAGCCACAAGCTCGGCGGGCCGAAGGGCGCGGGCGCCCTGGCCTTCGCCCGGCGCGAGCTTCTGCCGAAGGTCGGGTTGATCCGGGGCGGCGGCCAGGAGCGGGGTTTTCGCGGAGGCACGGAAAATCCGGCGGCGATCGCCGGATTCAAAGCCGCCGTCGCTGCGGCTGCGAATGATCGCTCCGCCGAGGCCAGGCGTCTGGGCGAGCTGCGTGACTTTTTGCAGGTCGGCGTGCTGGAAATTGCGCCGGAAGCCGCCATATTCGGCAAAGAGGCGGCGCGCGTCGGCAACACCTTGGCCTTCGCCCTTCCCGGGCTTTCCGCGGAAACCCTGGTTGCGGCCTTCGACGTCGAAGGGGTGGCGCTGTCATCCGGTTCGGCCTGCTCCTCCGGCAAGGTGACGCCCTCGCCCGTCCTCGCCTCAATGGGCGTTTCCGCCGAATTTTCGCGCTCGGCGTTGCGAATCAGCTTGGGTTTGATGACGCGTAAGGAAGAGGTGGTGCGTTTTCTGGAAATATTGGCTAGACTACGCGAGAGAATGCGACGCCGGCTTGGCGATCAAGCCTGAATCGCACCGACATAGACTCAACCAGCGGCCCTTGAAACCGCGTTAGGTGAGGAGAATGAGAATGGCGGCTGTCCAGGAGACTGTCGACAAGGTCAAGACGCTTGACGTTGACGCCTATAAATATGGGTTTTTCAGCGATATCGAATCCGACAGGGCGCCGAAGGGGCTGAACGAGGACATCGTTCGGTTCATTTCGGCGAAAAAGCGCGAGCCGGACTGGCTCACGCAGTGGCGGCTCGACGCCTTTCGCCGCTGGCTGACGATGGTCGAGCCTACTTGGGCGCGGGTGGACTATCCGAAAATCGATTATCAGGATCTCTATTATTATTCGGCGCCGAAAAGCGCTGAGGGTCCCAGATTGCTGGAAGACGTCGATCCCGAACTTCTGCGCGTCTATGAAAAGCTCGGCATTCCCCTGCGCGAGCAGGAGCTTCTCGCCGGCGTGCAGGAGCGCCGGGTCGCGGTCGACGCGGTGTTCGATTCCGTCTCCGTCGTCACCACCTTCAAGGAAGAACTGGGCCGGGCCGGAGTAATCTTCTGCCCGATTTCGGAAGCGGTGCAGACCCATCCCGAACTGGTGAAGAAATATCTCGGCTCGGTCGTGCCGGTGACCGATAATTATTTCGCCACCTTGAACTCGGCGGTTTTTTCCGACGGCTCCTTCGTCTATGTGCCGCCGGGCGTGCGCTGCCCGATGGAGCTTTCGACCTATTTTCGCATCAACGAGAAGAACACCGGCCAGTTCGAGCGGACGCTGATCATCGCCGACAAGGGCTCCTACGTCTCCTATCTCGAAGGATGCACGGCGCCGCAACGCGACGAGAACCAGCTGCACGCCGCCGTGGTCGAACTGATCGCGCTGGAAGACGCCGAAATCAAATATTCCACGGTGCAGAACTGGTATCCCGGCGACAGCGAGGGCAAGGGCGGTATTTTCAATTTCGTCACCAAGCGCGGCGATTGCCGAGGCGACCGGTCGAAAATTTCCTGGACCCAGGTCGAGACCGGCTCGGCCATCACCTGGAAATATCCCTCCTGCATTCTGCGTGGAGAGTCTTCGCGCGGCGAGTTCTATTCGATCGCCATTTCCAATGGCCGCCAGCAGGTCGATTCCGGCACCAAGATGCTGCATCTCGGCGCCAATACGTCGAGCCGCGTCATTTCCAAGGGCATCGCCGCCGGCCGTTCGCAGAACACCTATCGCGGACAGATTTCGGCGCATCGCAAGGCCGCCAACGCGCGCAATTTCACCAATTGCGATTCGCTGCTGATCGGCAATAAATGCGGCGCCCATACCGTGCCCTATATCGAGGCGAAAAATTCCACCGCCATTTTCGAGCACGAGGCGACGACGTCGAAAATCTCCGACGACCAGCTGTTCTACGTCATGCAGCGCGGGCTTTCCGCCGAAGAGGCGACGGCTTTGATCGTCAACGGTTTTGTCCGCGACGTATTGCAGCAATTGCCGATGGAGTTCGCCGTCGAGGCGCAAAAGCTCATCGCCATTTCGCTCGAAGGCAGCGTCGGCTGATCGGTTTTCACCGCCGCCTCGCGTAAATTTCTTTCAAGGTCATGTTCATGCTCGAAATCGAAAATCTCCACGTTTCCGTCGCCGGCAAGAAAATCATCGACGGCCTGTCCCTGTCGGTGAAAGCCGGGCAGGTAGCCGCGATCATGGGGCCGAACGGCTCCGGCAAATCGACCTTGTCCTATGTCATCGCCGGCCGCGCCGATTACGTGGTCACCGAGGGTTCGGTCAGGCTTGGCGGCGTCGATCTGCTCGACAAGACGCCAGCGGAGCGCGCCGCGCTCGGCCTGTTTCTGGTGTTCCAGTATCCATTGGAAATTCCGGGCGTCGCCACCATGACTTTCCTGAAGGCCGCGATCAACGCCCAGCGCAAGGCGCGCGAGGAAGGCGAGCTTTCGACGCCGGATTTCATGAAAAAAGTGCGCGAGGCCGCCGCCAAGCTCAACATCTCACAAGACATGCTCAAACGACCGGTCAACCTCGGATTTTCCGGCGGCGAAAAGAAGCGCATGGAAATATTGCAGATGGCCTTGCTGGAGCCGCGCTTCACCATCCTGGACGAGATGGATTCCGGCCTGGATATCGACGCCATGCGCATTTGCGCCGATGGCGTCAACGCGCTTCGCTCGAAGGAGCGCGGCCTGCTCGTCATCACCCATTACCAGCGCCTGCTCGACTATGTCGCGCCCGATGTGGTCCATGTCATGTCGGGGGGGCGGATCGTCAGAAGCGGCGGTCCCGAACTGGCGCTGGAGCTGGAAAAAAGCGGCTATGCCGATTATGCCAGCGAGGCGGCGTGATGGGCGCGCTTTTGCAAAATCCAACCCAGGCCGAGCAGGATTTTTTCCGCTCGTTCGGCGTTTTGCGGGAAAGATATCCGGGCGAAAGGCAGGCTGCCTTCGAACGGTTCGCCCGCGTCGGCCTGCCGACCCGCCGTGTCGAATCCTGGCATTATAGTGATTTGCGCGCAAAGCTGCGGCAGGCGCCGCCCATGGCTGAGGCGCCGGATGAAGCGTCCCGCCAATATGCCCGCCTCGAGCGCGAAAAAGTCTCCTCGCCCGGCGCGCTGAAACTGGTGCTGATCGACGGGTTTTTCTCAGCCGGTTTGTCCGATGATTTTTCCGGCGTCGCCGGCGTCAGGATTCGTTCGATCAAGGACGAACCCCTGGCGCGAAATCTCAAGGCTTTGACGGCGCAGGCGGACGATCCGCTGCTCGATCTCAACGCCGCTTTTTCGCGCGACGGCGCTGTGATCGAAATCGCCGCCGGGACGCGGCTGCAACAGCCGATCGAGATCGTCGCGCTGTGCGGCGTCGAAGGCGGGCATAGCCGCTTTTCGCGCAATTTCGTAACGCTGGGAGATGGCGCGCAGGCCAGCCTGATCGAGACTCGCGCGGAAAGCATTGGCGGCTTTGGCGACAGCGCCTTGTTCCTGTCGCTCGGCAAGGCGGCGGAACTGGATTACGCCTGCCGCAGCCAGAACAGCGCGCCGGTCGATGTGCAGAGTCTCATTGTTTCGCTCGGCGCCGAGGCGAAGCTGCGCGCCACGGCGCTGATCGCCGGGGCGCCTTTTCTGCGTCGCCAGCTTTTCGTCACCTGCGCCGGCGCCAACGCCGAACTGCATCTTTCCGGCGCCAGCCTGCTGACGGGTCGCGAAAACGCCGACACGACGCTGGTGGTGACCCACGAGGCCCCGTCCTGCCTGAGCCGCGAGACCTTCAAATATGTCCTCGCCGAACAGGCCAATGGCGTGTTCCAGGGCAAGATCGTGGTGCCGTCGCAGGCCCAGAAGACCGACGGCAAGATGATGTGCCGCGGCCTGCTGCTCTCCGACGATGCGGCTTTGTCGGTCAAGCCGGAACTGGAGATTTTCGCCGACGACGTCGCCTGCGGCCATGGAGCGGCCTGCGGCAAGCTCGACGCCAACCAGCTGTTCTATATGGAATCGCGCGGGGTTCCGCGGCCCGAGGCGCAGGCCATTCTCATCGAGGCTTTCGCGGCGGAAGCCTTCGATATTCTGCACGACGAATCCCTGCGCGATCTGTTGAACGCCGATCTCAAGGCGCTGTTGCAAACCGGGGCCTTCGCATGAACCAGCAGACCAAAATCCGCGGTTACGATGTCGACGCGATCCGCGCGGATTTCCCCATTCTCGCGGAGCGGCCCTATGGCAAGCCTCTGGTCTATCTCGATAACGCGGCGTCGGCGCAAAAGCCGCGCGCGGTGATCGAGCGTATGGATCAGGTCTACGAGCATGAATACGCCAATGTCCATCGCGGCCTGCATTATCTCGCCAACGCCGCCACCGACGCTTACGAGGCGGCGCGCGAAAAAATGCGCGGCTTCCTCAACGCCTCGTCGACCGAGGAAATCATTTTCACCCGGGGCGCCACCGAGGCCTTGAACCTCGTCGCCGCATCCTTCGGCCTCGCCCATATCGGCGAGGGCGACGAAATCGTCCTGTCGATGATGGAGCATCACTCCAATATCGTGCCCTGGCATTTTCTGCGCGAACGCAAGGGCGCGGCGATCAAATGGGTGGACGTCGAGGAGGACGGCTCTTTCTCGCTGGAAAACTTCAAGGCGGCGCTGAGCGAAAAAACCAGGATCGTCGCCATCACCCACATGTCGAACGTTCTGGGCACGATCACGCCAGTCAAGGAGATCGTGCGGCTGGCGCATGAGCGGAAGATCCCGGTGCTGGTCGACGGCTCGCAGGGCGCGGTGCATTGCGACGTCGATGTGCAGGATCTCGATGTCGATTTCTATGTCGTCACCGGCCACAAGCTTTACGGCCCGACGGGCATTGGCGCGCTTTACGGCAAGAGGGAATGGCTGGAGCGCCTGCCGCCATACGCTGGCGGCGGCGAAATGATCGAGACCGTCACCTGCGACAACGTCACCTATGGGGTTCCGCCGCAAAGGTTCGAGGCGGGGACGCCGCCGATCGTCGAGGCCATCGGCCTTGGCGCGGCGCTGGACTATATGGAGAAGATCGGCCGCCCCGCCATTCACGCCCATGAGGCCGAGCTTGGCGCCTATGCTTCGATGCGGCTGGCGGAAGTCCGGGGCATAAGGCTGTTCGGGACGGCGCCGGACAGGGGCGCGCTTTTCTCGTTCAACATCGCAGGCGCGCACGCCCATGATATAGCCACGGTGATCGACCGCGCCGGCGTGGCGGTGCGGGCCGGAACCCATTGCGCGCAGCCGCTGCTGTCGCGCTATGGCGTCACTTCGACCTGCCGCGCCTCTTTCGCGCTCTATAACAAGCGCGAAGAGGTCGACGCCCTGGTTGCGGCGCTGGAGCGCGCCGCCCATCTCTTTTCTTGACCGGATTGATCGCGATGAACCAGCACACGCCCGAAAGCGAAATTCAGCCCAACCGCCCGGCCTTCGCGGCCGAGGAGAGTTTGACGCCGGAAGAACTGGACCGTCTGACCGACGACATCATCGCGGCGCTGAAAACCGTCTATGACCCCGAAATACCCGCCGACATTTACGAACTCGGCCTGATCTACCGCGTCGACATCGACGACAGCCATTTCGTCAAGATCGACATGACCCTGACCGCGCCGGGCTGTCCGGTGGCGGGCGAAATGCCGGTCTGGGTGGAAAACGCCGTCGCCGCCGTGCCAGGGGTCGCCGGAGTCGAGGTCAGCATGGTGTTCACACCGCCGTGGGATCAAAGCCGCATGTCGGACGAAGCGCGGGTGGCGCTGGACATGTGGTGATTTATTTCCCAGCGCGCTGATAAAGCCCGGTGAACGACACGTTCATCCCGCCGCATTGCCCATTGTCCTGCACAAACAGCAAGTTTGCCGCGCGCGCCATGCGGACGCGGCAGCCGAAATCGTCGGGCTTGTTCGGAGTGACATCCTTGTCGACGAAAGTCGCCTGGCCGCCCCACAAATCCAGCGGGCCGGAAAAATCGCCGAGATTGACCGCGCCGCGTTTTACGCGGTCGGGATCGAGCGAGCCGTAAGTTGCGTTGCCCTCGGCTCTGAGACCGGCGCCGGAGTTCGTGATCACGATTTCGGCCTCGACCCGCTTCCAGTCGCCGATCCAGTCGGCGGGATCGCCCAATACCGGCGTCGGCTCGACGGCAATGGCGGGCAGCCAGCCGGAACGGCCGCTTTGCGCGGTCCAGTAATCGACGCAGATAAATGCGTCAAGCCTTCGCCCGAGCACCACCAGGTCGCCGGGAACAAGAAAAGCCTTGTCGCGACAGTCGCGCTCGACCGAAGGGCAGGCGATTTTCTCGTCGCCGTTGCGCAGGAAATTTACACGCGGCGCATTGGTCGCGATCTTGCCGATGCGCAGGTTCGGGCTGTCGGAAAAATCGTCGCCGGCGCAAAAACGATCCTCCGCAAGCGCCGCCGAGCCAGCAAAGGCCAAGGCGGCAAGGCAAAGGAGCGGACGGCGCATAGGCTCATTCCTTCTTGCCGAATTCCGAAATGCCGCCATGAGCGGCCGACCATTCGGCGGGAGCGTGCAGGAATTTCTCGACCTCATCAAGCGTCGCATCGGGCAGGTAGTTCGTCTTGCGTGCGACTTTCAGCACATCCCACCAGGTAGTGAGTTGGTGCAACTGGATATTATCCTTGGCCAGTTCGGCGCGCGCCTGCGGAAAAATATCGTAGAAGAAGAATACAAAGGTGTGATCGCATTTCTGTCCCGCCTCGCGGATGGCGGAAATGAAATTGACCTTGCTGCCGCCGTCAGTGGCGAGGTCCTCGACCAGCAGGGTGCGGGCGCCGTCGGTAACCTCGCCCTCGATGCGGGCATTGCGGCCGAACCCCTTGGCCTTTTTGCGCACATATTGCATCGGCAGGCTGAGCCGGTCGGAAATCCAGGCGGCGAAGGGAATGCCCGCCGTCTCGCCGCCTGCGATGATGTCGAGGCTTTCATAACCGATTTCGCGCTGGATGGTTTTTACCGCGAAATCGAGCAGGACGCTGCGCAGGCGCGGAAAGGCGATCAGCTTGCGCATGTCGGTATAAACAGGGCTGGCCCAGCCGGAAGTGAAAATGAACGGCTTTTCCGCATTGAACAGCACCGCGCCGACTTCCAGCAGCATTTTGGCGGTTTCTTCAGCGATCAATTGCTTTTCGAGGGCGGCGGGGGGGAGGTCGGTCATGTTGGTTTCCATTTTTCAGTTGGCCAGATTTGGCCTCTTTGGGCGCCTGCGTCAATCGCTTCGCTTACCCTTGCGGGCAGCCTTGATAAGGAGGAAAAAGGCGCATGACTGATCTTTTCGCCAGCGCCGGACTGGAGCGGGACGCGCCGCGTCCGCTGGCCGAAAGGCTGCGTCCAAAAACCCTCGCCGAGGTCGCCGGGCAGGACCATCTGCTCGGCCGCAACGGCGCGCTGACAAGGCAGATCGCTTCGGGTTCGCTCGGCAGCCTGATCTTGTGGGGGCCGCCGGGAACAGGCAAGACCACCGTCGCCCGCCTGTTGGCGCACGAGACAAGACTGCATTTCGTCCAGGCTTCGGCGATTTTCTCCGGCGTCGCGGACTTGAAGAAGATCTTCGACGAGGCGCGCGGGCGGCAGAAAATCGGCCAGGGCACGCTGCTGTTCATCGACGAAATCCACCGCTTCAACCGCGCCCAGCAGGATAGTTTCCTCCCCGTTATGGAGGACGGCGCCGTCACCCTGATCGGCGCCACCACGGAAAATCCGTCCTTCGAACTCAACGCCGCGCTGCTTTCGCGCGCCCGCGTGCTGACCTTTCACAGCCTCGACGACGCCGCGATCGAAAAGCTGCTGGAGCGGGCGGAAGAGGCCGAGCGGGCGCCGCTGCCGCTCGATGAGGAAGCGCGCAAAACCCTGATCCGCATGGCCGACGGCGACGGACGCGCGGCCTTGACCCTGGTCGAGGAGGTTTTTCGCGCGGCGCGACCGGGCGAGGTTTTCGACACCAAGGGGCTTTCCGAGGTCGCGCAGCGTCGCGCGCCGATCTACGACAAGGGGCAGGAGGGCCATTACAGTCTGATCAGCGCCCTGCACAAGACGGTGCGCGGCTCTGACCCGGACGCGGCGCTCTATTATCTCGCCCGGATGTTCGACGCCGGCGAGGATCCTCTGTTCATCGCCCGCCGCGTTGTGCGCATGGCCTCCGAGGATATCGGCCTCGCCGATCCGCAGGCGCTGGTCATCGCCAACGCCGCCAAGGACGCCTTCGATTTCCTCGGCTCGCCGGAGGGGGAACTGGCTATCGCGCAAGCCGTGATCTATTGCGCCTGCGCGCCGAAAAGCAACGCCTCCTATGTGGCTTATAAGGCTGCGATGCGCCTCGCCCGCGAGCGCGGCTCGCTGATGCCGCCCAAGGCGATTCTGAACGCCCCGACCAAACTGATGAAAAATGAGGGCTATGGTTCGGGCTATGCTTATGACCACGACCAGCCCGACGCTTTTTCCGGTCAGGATTACTGGCCCGAAGCGTTGGGGCGGCAGAAATTGTACCAGCCGGTCGAGCGCGGCTTTGAGCGAGAGATTTCCAAAAGGCTGGACTATTGGGAAAAGCTGCGCAAGGAACGCGGAGGGAGCTAAAGTAAATGGTTTGGTGACGCGCACGCCCCTCTGCGCTATGGAACGGCGATGCAAGCCTATCTTCTCGTTTTTTTCGGCGCCGGGCTCGGCGGCTGCCTGCGTCACACCATAAACCTCCTCGCGGCCAGGCTGCTGGGGACGAATTTTCCTTGGGGCACGTTCTTCATCAATGTGTCCGGTTCGCTGGTCATGGGCCTGATCGCCGGCTATCTCGCCTTTCGCGCCAATGAGGCCTGGACGCAGCACGCGCGCCTGTTCGCGCTCACCGGGATTCTCGGCGGCTACACCACTTTTTCGGCTTTTTCGCTCGACGCCGCCTTGCTCTATGAGCGCGGGCAGCCGGGGCTTTGCGCGCTTTATGTCGGCGGCTCGGTCGGCTTGGCGCTTGCCGGGGTGTTCGGCGGACTGGCGCTTATGAGGGCTTTGACATGACGCGGATGCGGACCGGCCCCGCCAAAGGAACTTCAAAAACCGGCGCTTCAAGAACGGCTGGCGACGGCAAGGGGCGCGCTTCCGCTCCCCGGTCGCGCGCGACTGGCGCCGACAAGAGTTTTGGCGACAAGGCGGCCGCGCCCAAGGCCAAGCGCTTCTTCGCCGCGCGCCCCAAAAAAGTTCGCGCCGAGGACGACGCTTTCGATCCGGTCAAGGCCGCGCGCCTGGTGCGGGAGTCGATGGAGAAGTTTGACGCCCCTGAGGCCCATGAGAACCCCGCGCCGAAGACCGACAAGGAGACCTCGGCGGTGCAGATACTCCTTGTCACCGAGGACGAGGACGGCATGCGTATCGACCGCTGGTTCAAGCGGCGCATCCCCACGCTTTCGCTGTCGCATCTGGCGAAAATCTGCCGCAAGGGCGAAGTCCGGCTGAGCGGCAAGAGGGTGGATACTTCGACGCGCGTCGTCGCCGGGGCCAATGTTCGGGTGCCGCCGCTGAGCATGGAGGGGGTGAAGGCGCCCGCCGTCAAGAAGGCGGTGTTTTCGGAGGCCGACGCCCGCGCTATCCGCGACATGATACTGCTCGACGACCGCGACCTGATGGTGCTGAACAAGCCGTTCGGGCTGGCGGTGCAGGGCGGTTCCGGCACCAAGGTGCATCTCGACGGGATGCTGGCCTCGCTGGCAAACGAGCGCGGCGACCGGCCGGTGCTGGTGCATCGGCTCGACCGCGACACCTCCGGGGTGCTGCTGATCGCCAAAACGCGGAAAATGGCCGCCGATCTCGGCGAGGTTTTCCGCTCGCGCTCGGCGCAAAAGATTTACTGGGCGATGGTCGAGGGCGTGCCGCGTCCCGCGCAGGGGCGCATTTCGCTCTATCTCGCCAAGGGCGAGGCGATGGGGGACAACCGCGTTGTTCGCCCGAAGGGAAAGCAGGCGCCCGAGGAGCGGCGCGACATCGAGAAAATGCGCGTGGCGAAACATGGCGAGGCCGACGCTCAGCATTCGGTCACTTATTACGCCATCGTCGATAAACTGGCGCCGCGCCTCGCATGGCTGTCGATGAAACCCTTGACCGGGCGCACCCATCAGTTGCGCGCCCATGCGGAAGCCATCGGCTGCCCCATCGTCGGCGATCCGAAATATGGCCATGGCGACGAGGATTCCTATCGCCGCAAAGACCCGAACCGCAACCTGCCGACGGGGGTGGAGAACAAGCTGCATCTGCTGGCGCGCCGGTTGATCCTGCCGCATCCCCGGGGGGGCGTACTCGACGTCACCGCGCCGCTGCCGCCGCATATGAAAAAGTCATGGGAAATGTTCGGCTTTGACGCCAGCCAATACGACCCGATCATGGACGCTCCGGAAGAATAGGCGGCGAAGGTCCCAAAAACCGTCATTGCTTCGCTCCGCTCGCAATGACGGGCGCGTTTCGCGTTCAACCAACCTTGGCCGCTTCCGCCGCGCAGGCCGCAAAACCGGCGCGCAATTCGTCCTGCTTGAGGCGCCGGCCGATGAAGACGATGCGGCTGTTGCGTTTTTCCTCGGGCTTCCAGTCGCGTTGCAACTCGCCGTCGAGGATCATGTGCACGCCCTGGAAGACATAGCGCTTCGGCTCGTCGGGGAAGGCGAGGATGCCTTTTGAGCGCAGAATGTCCGGCCCGTCGCGCTGCACCACTTCGTTGATCCAGGGGAGGAACAGTTCCGGATCGACCGCGCCGTCGAGGACGATCGACACGGATTGCATCTCCTCGTCATGCAGGACTTTTGGCGCGTGATCGTGGTGTTTGTGACTATGATCATGATGATCGTGGCCGCAATCGGGGGCGCAGGACTCATCGTGCTTGTGGTCGTGATCGTGATGATGATGCTCGTGGCTGTGTTGGTGGTCGTGGTCGTGTTCTTCCACCTGCAAGAAATCCGGCTCGATTTCGAGAATGCGGTCGAGATCGAAGGCATTGCGGCCGAGCACCGCGTCAAGTTCGATGTCGCAGCGCGTGGTCAGGTGCAGCTTGGCGTAGGGGTTGATGCCGCGAATGCGCGCCTCGACCTCTTCCAGTTCGTCCAGTGACACCAGATCGACCTTGTTGAGCAGGATGACGTCGGCGAAGGCGATCTGGTTTTTCGCTTCCGGCGCGTCCTTCAGCCGCTCGGACAGGAATTTCGCGTCGGCGACAGTGACTATGGCGTCGAGACGCGCGTCCTTGCTTACGTCGGCGTCGACGAAAAAGGTCTGCGCGACAGGGGCCGGGTCGGCAAGGCCGGTGGTCTCGACCAGAATGGCGTCGAACTTCCCCTTGCGGCGCATCAGTCCCTCGATGATGCGGATCAGGTCGCCGCGCACGGTGCAGCAGATGCAGCCGATGTTCATCTCGAACACTTCCTCGTCGGCGTCCACCACCAGATCGTTGTCGATGCCGATCTCGCCGAATTCATTGACGATCACCGCGAATTTCCTGCCGTGATCCTCGGTGAGGATGCGGTTGAGCAGAGTGGTCTTTCCCGCTCCGAGATAGCCGGTGAGGACGGTGACGGGGATTTTCTGATCGGACATGCGGACTCCGGGTTTTTATCGCGCGGCGGGGATGAGCGCCTTTTTCAACTCGCTTATATTATGCTCCATCATCGCAATGTAAGTGGCGGCGGGACCATCGGGCGGCGAAAGCGAGTCGGAAAACAGCGTGCCGCCGATTTTCGTTCCCGATTCCTTGGCGATGCGCTGCATCAGGCGGGGATCGGAAATGTTTTCCAGAAAGACGGCCGGGGCGTTTTCCTTCCTGATCTGCTCGATCAACCGCGCCACGTCGCGCGCCGAAGGCTCGGATTCGGTCGATAGTCCCTCCGGCGCGATGAAGGAAAAGCCATAGGCCTGGCCGAAATAGCCGAATGCGTCGTGGGTGGTGATGATGCGGCGGTTTTGCGGCGGAATTTCCGCTATCGCCGCCCGCACTTTCACGTCCAGGGCGTCGAGTTCGGAGTCGTAGTTTCTGGTGCGGTCGCGGAAATATTCCGCGTCGGCGGGATCGACGGCGACCAGTCCGGCGAGAATATTGCCGACATAGATTTTGGCGTTGGCGATGCTCTGCCAGGCATGGGGATCGACCCCTTTCTCGCCTCGTTCTTCCTCGCCCTTGCGCGGCGTAACGCCCTTGGCGGCGACCACGACCGGCGCGCGGGCGCCCGAAGCCGCGATCAGCCGGTCCATCCAGCCTTCGAGCACCAGGCCGTTGACGACAATGAGCTTCGCCTTGGCGAGACTCTGCGCGTCGGCGGGGCTGGGCTCATAGACATGAACGTCTCCGTCCGGCGGCACCAGCATTTTGACCTCGACCTTGTCGCCGCCGATCTGGCGGGTGAAATCGGCGAGAATGGAAAAGCTCGCCACCACCGGGATTTTTTTCGCCGACGCCGTTTCGGCGCGAGGCGCAGTGGTGATCAGGACGCTTGCGAACAAGGCCGCCAAGGCGAACAGGCTTTTCACACGCATGGAGGGCCTCTATGTTGATCGGTGCGAAATACGCTTCCAGTGAGAAAGCGGATCGTATATTATAACATCCGTCATGGGAATGAAAATGTCCGCCCAATCGGCGCCGCCAAGATTGAACGACATGCAAATGCGCATCCGCGATCTGCTCGCCGGCGCGGAAAAGCCCTTGTCCGCCTATGACGTGATCGACGCCTTGCGCGGGCAGGGCCGGCTGGCGCCGCCGACGGTCTATCGCGCCTTGCAGAAACTGATCGACGAGGGCTTGGCGCATCGGCTGGAGACGCGCAACGCCTATGTCGCCTGCCAGCATGGCGACGCAACTTGCGAACCAGGTCATGGTCACGCGCATCGCGCGGGATTCATGATTTGCCGCGTCTGTGGCAGGGCGCAGGAATTCGGCGACGCGGAGGTTGAAGCTTTGTTGGCGCAAACCGCCGCCCGAAGCGGTTTTGTCGCCGAACGCGTGGCGATCGAGATCCAGGGGTTCTGCCAACTATGTCGTGAGGCCAGGTAATCACCCCTCCAGATGCGAACGCGGCGTGATTTTCCGCAAGAACCCGCCTGACGGTCCGGCGAACAGCGAGACAGCGTAAAGCGCGCCGCAAGCCAGGATAATCAGCGGGCCGGAGGGCAGGCTGTAATAATAGGAGGCGAGCAGCCCGGCATAGGAGCCGATACAGCCAAACAAGGCCGCGAGCAGGATCATCCCGGTGATGGTGTTGGTCCATAGCCGGGCGGAAACGGCGGGCAGCATCATTACCCCCACCGCCAGCAAAGTGCCGAGAGCTTGAAATCCGGCGACGAGATTGAGTGCGACCAGGGCGAGGAAAGTCGTGTGGGTCCAGGCGCCTGCGCGGCTCACCGAGGCGAGAAAACCTGGATCGAGCGTCTCCAGAACCAGCGGCCGGTAGATCAGCGCCAGTCCTGCCAGGGTGACGCTGGCGATGCTGGCGAGCAGGATCAGGGTGGCGTTATCGAGCGCCAGCACGCTGCCGAACAGGACATGCATGAGATCGACATTGGAGCCCCGCGCGGAAATGATGGTGACGCCGAGCGCCAGCGACAGAAGATAAAAGGCGGCGAGCGAGGCGTCCTCGCGCAGAACCGTGGCGCGGGCGATGGCGCCGGAGCCGATCGCCACGGCGAAACCGGCGACAACGCCGCCGAGAGTCATCGCCGGCAGCGACAGCCCGGCGATCAGATAGCCGATGGCCGCGCCGGGCAGGATGGCGTGGGCCATGGCGTCGCCGGACAGCGACATCCGCCGCAGGATGAGGAAAACGCCGAGCGGCGCCCCAGCCAAAGCCAGGGCGAAAGCGCCGACCAGCGCGCGGCGCATGAATTCGTAATCGGCGAAGGGGGCTACCAGCAGAGCGTATAACATACGCTCATTTACCCCGCCCGCTCGGCTCTGTCATGTCTCACTGCGCGAACCCGCTCGCCATGCATAAAGTGGGAGGCCGGCCTGCGTTTTTGTGCACTGCAATAATCTTGTAGGTTTGCGACTTTAGACTAACTTAAAGAGTAAGGGACGCGCCGGCGTCGCGATGAAATCGCGAAAGCCGAAGCGCGAAGCGCCTCGCGCGAATCAGCTTCCATTCCCGACTCAAGCTTTCGCGCTTGAGCAAGGATTTTGAACCATGAAACTTAAATCTTGGATGGCCGCCGCCGCGCTGGCGTGCGCCACGAACCTGGCCGGCGCCACAGCGCTTTCCGCCGCCGACGCGACGACTTCCGAGACCGTCGCGCCCGATCAGCAGATCGGGCTGGACGCCGGACCGGAGCATATCTCCGGCGTTTTCCGCCCGGCTCAAGGCGGTTGCGCGTTGAGCGTGACGATGGTCGAAACCTACGTGAGCGAAAACGATCCGACCGGGCTGCCAGTGGAGAGCATGAAGGTCACGGTCGAGCCGGGCAAGCCCGCGGTACTGAACACCGAGCAAGGCGAGCAGGCGCGTTTCGAATGTCTTCCGGGCGCGCAGGCGATGAAGGCGACCGTCTACGATCGGGTCGCCGCCTTCCTCGCCCCCTGAAGGACCTTGGCGAGGCTTTTTGGCGCTGTTTTGGCGGCGCCGGCGGTTTTCCACTGGCCAATCGCCGCCTTAGGGCTTAACCCGCGCGGATGAAACGCGGGAGCAGTGAATGTCGGAAACACGCGACGCCAATGGCGCAGTGCTGAACGAGGGTGACAATGTCACCGTCATCAAGGATCTCAAGGTCAAGGGCTCGTCCCTCGTGCTGAAGCGCGGCACGATGGTGCGCGGCATCCACCTGACCGACGATCCGGAAGAAATCGAAGGCCGCACCGACAAGGTCAAGGGTCTCGTGCTGAAGACCTGTTTCCTGAAAAAGGCCTGATTAGCGCGCGCCCCACGAAACCTTCATTGCGTCAGATGGGCCGAGGCCACCGCCATGTTGAACATGGTCTGCATGGCGTTGGCGATGTCGGCGGGCGTCGAGGCGGTGAAGAAAAAACCCGGCGAGGCGCAGGCCGTCAGGCTGGCCGGAATGAAGGGTATGTTGGCGTTGGCGGCGCCGTCCTCGTCGTCCCAGATCGTCGTCGGATTGGGAAGGGGCGCATAAACGAGGACAAACGCTAGAGAATGCTGGAATTTTTTATTTTGCGATTTTTCCAGTCCCCCACC
>NZ_JBKQOU010000146.1:0-3469 GCF_052145335.1 Rhodoblastus sp. | reverse complement strand
TGCATGTCAGCGAGGTGGATTACGTTATTCCGGGCGACGATTCATCTGCCCTCGAGGCGCCAAATCCGCCCCCAACCGAAGTCGACCGGAAGGTTGCCCGCCTGATCGCTGGCGAAATCGATGACGGGGCTTGCCTACAAATCGGCATCGGCGGAATGCCCAATGCCGTATGCTGCGTCCTGGAAGAAAGCGGCCTGAAGGATCTTGGCGTCCACACCGAGATGGTGACCGACGGAATCATAAACCTCTACCGGGGCGGTCTCGTAACGGGCGCTCGCAAGCAACGGGATCCAGGAAAGATCGTTGGCACGTTTTCAATGGGTTCCAGCCAGCTCTACGAAGCGGTCAATCGCAACCCTGACATTCAATACCATCCTGTCGACTACACGAACCTGCCACATCTGATCATGCTGAACGACAATGTGGTGGCCATCAACAACACAACCCAAATCGATCTTCAGGGACAGGCCGCGTCCGAGTCCGACGGCAACCGCCACATCAGCGGCACAGGCGGGCAGTCGCAGTTTATCCGTGGCGCCTATGCCTCAAAGAACGGCAAATCGTTCATTTGTCTGTCGTCGACTTACGACAAGCGCGGCGATCGGCGCAGCCGTATCGTTTTGAATCTCACCAAGGGCAACATCGTCACGTCGCCTCGTGCGGACATGATGTATGTGGTTACCGAATATGGAATGGTGAACCTGAAGGGGAAATCGGTCCCGGAACGAGCGAGGTCGCTCATTTCAATCGCACACCCGGATTTCCGGGAAAGCCTCGAACGGGAGGCTTACGAGCATCGGCTGATTCCACGCGGTTTTTTCTGACAAGCCCTGCCGCCCTAAGCCATGGGCGGGTGTCCATCTTCTCCGCGCGTAATACCTAAAATTGATCTGCCATCCGGGCGGAGGGTATAGGAGCGTCCGCTGATGGAGTGAATGCCCCATCCCGACGGCATCGCGGTGCGCCAAAGTGGCGATGTTCAAGCATCCCACAAGTAGAGAGGGCATCCATGGATCAGATTAGGGACCGTCGCGGAGCGAACCGCCTGCGAACCTGCTTGATACAGCTAACGTAATATTAAATCACCGTTGGCGACGCAGTCAGTTTGGGCTGGAGAGAGACATGTGAGCGATTAATGACGCGATCATGCTCCAGAGGCGCCGCTGGAGCCAACTACGGCGACGGGCGCCGTCCTGGCGATGCTGCGGCGCAGGATACGGGCGGCCGACGACGCGCCCGCAACCTCGTCCAAAGCCGTACTAGTCGGGCGGGCGGGCCGATGCTATAGGGCGGCGAGCCTGACGCCGGAAGGCGTCCAGAAATCGCCAATCCCAGGGGCAAGAGGTCAAAGATGAGCAAGATCAAGGTCGCCAATCCGGTCGTCGAAATGGACGGCGACGAAATGACCCGGATCATCTGGCATTTCATCAAGGAAAAGCTGATCCACCCCTATCTCGACATCGATCTCAAATATTACGACCTGTCGGTCGAGAATCGCGACGCCACCAACGACCAGGTGACGATCGATTCCGCCGAGGCGACCAAGAAATACGGCGTCGCCGTCAAATGCGCGACCATCACCCCCGACGAACAGCGCGTCGAAGAGTTCAAGCTCAAGGAAATGTGGAAGTCGCCCAACGGCACGATCCGCAACATCCTCGGCGGCACCATCTTCCGTGAGCCGATCATCTGCAAGAACGTGCCGCGCCTGGTTCCCGGCTGGACCCAGCCGATCGTCGTCGGCCGTCACGCCTACGGCGACCAGTATCGCGCCACCGACTTCAAGGTTCCCGGCAAGGGCCGCCTGACCATCAAGTTCGAGGGCGAGGACGGCACGGTCATCGAGAAGGAAGTGTTCAAGTACCCGGGCGCCGGCGTGGCCATGGCCATGTATAATCTCGACGATTCGATCCGCGATTTCGCCCGCGCCTCGCTGAACTACGGCCTGCTGCGCAAATGGCCAGTCTATCTCTCGACCAAGAACACCATTCTCAAAGCCTATGACGGCCGCTTCAAGGATCTGTTCCAGGAAGTGTACGAGAACGAGTTCCATGACAAGTTCGTCGAGGCCAGGATCACCTACGAGCATCGCCTGATCGACGACATGGTCGCTTCGGCGCTGAAATGGTCGGGCGGCTACGTCTGGGCCTGCAAGAACTATGACGGCGACGTGCAGTCCGACACGGTGGCGCAGGGCTTCGGCTCGCTCGGCCTGATGACCTCGGTGCTGATGACCCCCGACGGCCAGACGGTGGAGGCGGAAGCGGCGCATGGCACCGTCACCCGCCATTACCGCGAGCACCAGAAGGGCAAGGAAACCTCGACCAATTCCATCGCCTCGATCTTCGCCTGGACGCGCGGCCTCGCGCACCGCGCCAAGCTGGACGACAATGTGGAATTGCTGAAGTTTTCTCTGACGCTGGAAAAGGTCTCCGTCGACACGGTCGAATCCGGCTTCATGACCAAGGATCTGGCGCTGCTGGTCGGCGCCGACCAGAAGTGGCTCTCGACCACGGGATTCTTGGACAAGATCGACGAGAACCTGAAAAAGGCGATGGCGTAAGCTTTTCGACTTTCTTCCAAATACATTCTCCAAAGACTTGAAGCGGGCCGCTCGGCCCGTTTTTTTTGGGCGCCGACGATGGCGGCGAAGGCGTATAAACTTTAGCCCGAGGCGACAGCCACGGCGCCCCCAACGGAGTTGCGGCCATGCCCTTCAGCGTTTTCGTGTTCTTCGCCGCCCTTGTCCTGTTCTTCGCCGGACTGCGCATCGCCCGCCAGTACGAGCGCGGCGTCGTGCTTCGCTTCGGGCGCTATGTGGCGACCAGGGGACCGGGCCTGTACTGGATCATCCCGTTCATCGAGACCACCATCAAGGTCGATCTGCGCATCGTCACTTCCGCCGTTTCCGGCCAGGAGGCGATCAGCCGCGACAATGTCCCGATCAGGATCGACGCGGTGATCTGGCGGCGCATCGTCATGGCCGAACGGTCGGTGTTCGAAGTGCGCAATATCGAGGAGGCCGTGACCCAGGTGGCCATCACCACTTTGCGCGACATCATCGGGCGCCACACGCTCGACGACATCTTGAAGGATCAGGCGACGATTTCGGCGGCCATGCAGAGCGCCATCGACGCGGTGACCGAACCCTGGGGCGTCAAGGTCGAGCGCGTGGCGATGAAAAGCGTCGAGATTCCACCGACCATGCAGCGCGCCATGGCCCAGGAGGCCGAGGCGCTGCGCGAAAAACGCGCGCGGATCATCAAGGCTGAGGCGGAAGGCGAGGCCGCGGAGAAACTGCGTCAGGCCGCGGAAATCATCATGGCTTCGCCCGCCGCGCTGGAATTGCGGCGGATGCAGATGCTGACCGAAGTCGGGGCCGAACAGAACACCATGACCATCGTGATGATGCCGAGCGAATTCGTCGAAGCCGCGCGGGCTTTGGGGAACAGAGCGGCGAAGGACTAGG
>NZ_JBKQOU010000145.1:0-3622 GCF_052145335.1 Rhodoblastus sp. | reverse complement strand
TCGGGGAAGGCGTCGCAGGAGTTGGAATCGGCGACAGCGGCTTTCCGCAACGCGTGCGGGCCCGGTTCGGCGCTGGCGGCGATCGCGGTCATGAACTTGCTGGCCTGGTCGAAGAACCGGCTGACCTGCTCGTTGAAGCAGGCGTCGCAGCGGTTCCAGTCCCCGAGATGCAGGCCGGTGATATCGCGCGGGCAAGCCCCATCGCCCAGACATTCGGCGAGACGGAGCGCGATGTCGGCGCATTTCCGAAGGGACACGATCGCCTGGCGCTGGAGGTCTGCGACCTCGGAGCGCGCGGTCTTGGCGCCGCCCTCGACGTTCTTCGCCGAATTTTCAAGGACTGCCCGCAGGCGCGCGTACTTCGGCGCGAGCGCCATCACGCTGTTCCGACCGTTCGGGGGCGTTATGGACATGCTTCGAGGCCTCCGG
The DNA here is from genome assembly GCF_052145335.1 of Rhodoblastus sp. GTDB lineage: Bacteria > Pseudomonadota > Alphaproteobacteria > Rhizobiales > Beijerinckiaceae > Rhodoblastus. Next base: position 3,193 of record NZ_JBKQOU010000145.1, on the reverse strand, counting down.
ATTCTGCTGCTTGGCGAAGCGACGGCGACCACGGCAGTGCCGGTGAGTCCATCGGTAATCAAGACAACAGGCGCACTCAACGTAGTCTGACCTCGGGTTCGACGGCCCGTCGCTCGGACGGCGGCGCGTCTGTCCCTTCGGCCGGTGCTACGCGCCAGCGGCGCCCGCAAAACCTACCTGACTGAGGATCTCTAAGGATAGGGTCGGAATCTACTCAGACCGTCGTCAATGGCGCCCGGCGTCTAGCGCCCTACTTGCACGAGCCTTGCCGCCCGTCGTCGGTCGGGGATTGTGTCATTACGGAGACGCCGGATTCCAATCGATTTGGCGACATCTCCGACCTATGCGTCAGGCCCGCTTTTTTCTCGGACGAGGCATCGCCGCGCGACTGTTGAAAGCTATCGAGACGCATCTTCGCCAAATGGACATTGTGAGATTGCGCCTTAGCGCGCTTGCGTCGAATGCGTCAGCGCGAACGAGCTATGAGCGAGTTGGGTATGTGCCCTACGAGGTCGTTTACGAGAAGGTGCTCGAACCGGAGCACCCATTGTGAACCAGCTGGCCCCGATCATCGCCGCTCGCGTTCCCGCCATCATCGCCGCCGGCGGCGAGAAGACCGCCTAGCGTTTCCGTGAATTCTGCACCCCCACTATCCGCAATCCGCACACGCGTCGCGCCTATGCGCGCGCCGCGACGGATTTCTTCGATTGGCTCGCGGCGAAGGGCGTGACGCAGCTCGCGGCGATCGAGAGCGTGCATGTCGCCACCTACATCGAGCAGTTGAGACGAGCGCGATCCGCGCCGACGGCGAAGCTGCGCCTGGCCGCGTTGCGTCACCTGTTCGATTGGATGGTCATTGGCCAGATCATGCCGACCAATCCGGCCGCCGCCGTGCGCGGGCCGCGCCATGTCGTTTCGTGCGCTTCACCGGCATTGTGCTGCCGGAGGAATTTCGCATCGTGACGCGCGCCCACATCATCGCCTGGCGCGACGCGCTGGCGCAGCGCGGGCTTGGCGGCAGCACAACCGCCACCGGTTGGCGTCACTCGCATCGCTGTTCGAATATCTCTGCAACAAGAACGCCGTCACCCATAACCCGGTGAAGCGCGTCGAGCGACCGAAGACAGAGAGCGGCGAAGGCAAGACGCCGGCGCTCGGCGATCACCAGGCCCGCGAGCTTCTCGCGGCACCGACGGACGATACGATCAATAGCAAGCGCGACCGCGCCATTCTCTCGACGCTCTTGTTTCACGCGTTGCGGCGCGAGGAGCTCTGCAAGCTCAAGGTTCGGGATTTCCGGAACGCGCGCAAAGGTGTCCCGCATCTCAGAGTGTCCGGGCAAAGGCGGCAAGACACGCTACCTCCCGTTGCATCCCGGCACCAACGCGCTCATTCACGATTACCTGGACGCCGCCGGTCACGGCGTGGACGAAAGCGGCGCGCTGTTCCGTCCGGTCCGCAACAACCGCACCGGCAGGCTTGAACAAGCGATCACGGCGGACCGCGTTTACCGACTGGTGCGGGCCTACTCGGCGCAGCTTGGGTTTGAGATCGGCGCTCATGCGCTGCGCGCCACGGCCGCCACCAAAGCGCTCGATCACCAGGCCGACATCGCCAAGGTGCAGGAATGGCTTGGCCACGCCAACATCGCCACGACGCGGATCTACGATCACCGACGCACGCGGCCGGAGGACAGCCCGACGTTCAAGGTCGCCTATTGATGTGAACCAGACGCACCGCCACTTCGCGGTCAACGCAAACCTCGTTAGAGTCCTAGGTCGTTCAGCGACGGGTAATCGTCGGGCCGTCGCCCGAATGGCCAGTGATATTTTCGATCGCTGTCACGGATCGGAGCATCGTTGATGCTGGCGACACGACGACGCATCAGGCCGCGCTCATCAAACTCCCACAGCTCGTTGCCATAGGAACGGAACCAGTTGCCGCTGTCGTCATGCCATTCATAGGCGAAGCGAACCGCCATACGGTTTTCGCGGAACCCCCACAGCTCCTTGATGAGTCGATAGTCGAGCTCGCGGTTCCATTTGCGGGTAAGGAAAGCGACGATCGCGGCGCGGCCCTCAAGGAACTCGGCGCGGTTCCGCCAGCGACTATCGGGCGTGTAGGCCAGCGCCACACGTTCAGGATCGCGCGTGTTCCAGGCGTCCTCAGCGAGACGAACTTTCTGGCCGGCGGCTTCGACCGTGATGAACGGGGGTACTGGCGGGCGTTCGGCTTCCATCATTTCACTCCTTCCGTGGCACCGAGCTTCGCTTGCAACGCGGCATTTTCGGCTTCGAGTTCGGTCAGGCGATCGCGCAGCGGCTGCACGGCCTCGGCAATCTCCGTCTCTGTGAACCGTGGGGTTATATGCTGCGGGCAGTTCCAGTCGAACGCCACGAGATGCAGCAACAAGGTCCGTTCGGGCTTGGCCTTATAACCCGGCATGGTGACGCGCTCCGCGAGGGTCGGGTCGGCATCGAGCGGCACAGGCTCGACATGCGCGTAGATCTTGAGCCTGGCGCGGCCGGCGTAGTCCATCAGGATCAGCGCGGCGCGGTCATCTGCCGCGAGATTACCGACGCTGATATACTGGCGATTGCCGCGATAGTCCGCAAATGCCAGCGTCTTCTCGTCCACGAGCTTCAGGAAGCCGGGTGGGCCGCCGCGGTGCTGGACATAGGGCCAGCCCGTCTCCGAGACGGTCGCCATGTAGAAACTGTCGCGCCCGGCGATGAAGGCGGCTTCATTGGGCGTGAATTTATCGAACTCGCGATGGCCCTTGAAGTCCCGCCAGACTCGCTCACTGCCCATCGCAGCCTGTGCGGCGCAGACACTTGGGGTCGCCGCTACGTCAAGGAATCCGTAAGGCATCACGTCGCTCCCTCGCATGCGAAAGGCGGGCTGGCGGCTGGAAGGGCCGCCAGTCCGCTCGTCGCGTCAGGCGGCACCCCCAGCGTGAACAACGGGGAAGTCGATGTCCGTCTTCGCAACCACGTTCAGTATGGTGGTGAAGATATTCTCGGCGACGACGGCGATGATCTCCACGATCTGGCCGTCGCTGAATCCGGCGTTGCGGACGGCCTTGATATCGTCGTCGCTGACATGGCCGCGTTCGCGCACGACCTTCGTCGCGAGACGCACAGCGGCGCCCGCTTTCGCATCACCGGATTCACCCTTGCGATTGAGAGCGACC
>NZ_JBKQOU010000144.1:0-14964 GCF_052145335.1 Rhodoblastus sp. | reverse complement strand
TCGGCGCGGCGGCGACGGCGACCGGCCATCACGCCGACGATCAGTGGGAAACCGTGGTTTTCCGGCTGGCGCGCGGCAGCGGAATCGCCGGGCTTGCCGGCATGACGCGCGAACAACGCTTTCCCGGGGGGATTTTGCTCCGTCCGCTGCTGCATCTGCCCAAAAAGACCTTGATCGACTTCTGCTGCGATCACGGCCAGCACTTTTTCGACGATCCGTCCAACGCCGATCCGGCTTTCGCACGCACGAAATTGCGCGCTCTCGCAAATCCGCTGCAAACCTTGGGTTTTTCGTGCGAACTGGCGCAAAAGCTCGGTGACCGCGCGAAAAAAGCCGACGAAGCAATCGAATGGACCGCGGAAAACATTTTCCGCCGGGCAGCCCTGAACGAGCCGGACGCCTATGATCTTGCCGAGATCGCCGAGGCGCCGCGCGCCATTGTCGAGCGGTTTCTGGCGCTCGCCCTGACCCGCGCCGCCGGCTCCTATCCGCAAAGGCTCGACCGGCTGGAGTTTCTTGCACAAGAACTGTGCGAAGCGCTAAGCAAAAGCTCAAGATTGCGCGCCACTCTCGGCGGCTGCGCAATCACGCTGAACACGAAAAAAGTGATGATTTTACGCCGCGAAGGCCCCCGGCGGCGCGGAAACAAAGCAGCTAAGTGAATCATTAACGGCGGCTTCACTTGGCAAGTCTTGAGTGGACGCCTACATTGAAATGAGAATACGCGACCGGCGCGCCGCCATCGACCGGAAAGGGTTTGCAGGACAAGAGATGAATCCCAATTTCCGAAATTTCGCTCTGTGGGTGATTATCGTTCTTCTGGTGGTCGCGCTGGTGGTGCTGTTCCAGAAACCGAGCGAGCGCGCGCCGACGCAGGAGATCAATTTCAGCCAGTTGCTGACCGAGGCCGACCAGGGCCATATCAAGGACGTCACCATCGCGGGGGCCGAAATCTCCGGCCATTACGGCGACGGCAAGGCCTTCTCGACCTATGCGCCGAACGACCCGAGTCTGGTCAACTCGCTTTACAAGAAGAACGTGCAGATCACGGCCAAGCCGCCGTCCGACGGCAATAACTGGCTGGTGACCTTGCTGGTCAACGGCCTGCCGCTGATCGCCTTCATCGGCATGTGGATATTTCTCTCCCGGCAGATGCAGGGCGCGGGCGGCAAGGCCATGGGCTTTGGCAAGAGCAAGGCCAAATTGCTGACCGAGGCGCATGGGCGCGTGACGTTCGAGGATGTCGCCGGCGTCGACGAGGCCAAGGAAGACCTTCAGGAAATCGTCGAATTCCTTCGCGATCCGCAAAAATTCCAGCGGCTCGGCGGACGCATTCCGCGTGGCGTGCTGCTGGTGGGCCCGCCCGGCACCGGCAAGACCTTGCTCGCCCGCGCCATCGCCGGCGAGGCCAATGTGCCGTTCTTCACCATTTCCGGCTCGGATTTCGTTGAAATGTTCGTCGGCGTCGGCGCGAGCCGCGTGCGCGATATGTTCGAACAGGCGAAGAAGAACGCCCCCTGCATCATTTTCATCGACGAAATCGACGCGGTCGGCCGTCATCGCGGCGCGGGCCTCGGCGGCGGCAATGACGAGCGCGAGCAGACCCTGAACCAGCTTCTGGTCGAAATGGACGGGTTTGAGGCCAACGAGGGCATCATCCTCATAGCCGCGACCAACCGCCCCGACGTACTCGACCCGGCCCTGCTGCGTCCGGGCCGTTTCGACCGCCAGATCGTCGTGCCCAATCCCGACGTCATCGGCCGTGAGAAGATCCTCAAGGTTCATGCGCGGAAAGTGCCGCTGTCGCCGGACGTCGATCTCAAGGTCGTCGCGCGGGGTACGCCCGGCTTTTCCGGCGCCGATCTGATGAATCTGGTCAATGAGGCGGCCCTGATGGCGGCGCGTCGTGGCAAGCGTGTCGTCACCAAGGACGAGTTCGAGGACGCCAAGGACAAGATCATGATGGGTGCCGAGCGTCGCACCATGGTCATGACCGAACAGGAAAAACTGCTGACGGCCTATCACGAAGGCGGCCACGCCATTGTCGCGCTGAATGTCGCGGCCACCGATCCGGTGCACAAGGCGACGATCATCCCGCGCGGTCGCGCGCTCGGCATGGTGATGCAATTGCCCGAACGCGACAAATTGTCGATGAGTTACGAGCAGATGACCTCGCGACTGGCCATCCTCATGGGCGGCCGCGTTTCCGAAGAGATTATTTTCGGCAAGGACAAGGTCACGTCCGGCGCGCAGAGCGACATCGAACAGGCGACCAAGCTCGCCCGCGCCATGGTCACCCGCTGGGGCTTTTCGGACGAACTCGGCACGGTGATGTACGGTGAGAACCAGGAGGAAGTCTTCCTGGGCTATTCCATGGGCCGGCAGCAGAATATTTCCGAAAACACCTCGCAGAAGATCGACAGCGAAGTGCGGCGGCTGGTCGAACTGGGCCAGTCGGAAGCGCGGCGCATCATCACCGAAAAGCGCAACGACCTCGAGACTCTCGCCAAAGGCCTGCTCGAATACGAGACCCTGACCGGCGACGAAATTCGCGGCCTGCTCAACGGCATAGAGCCGGTGCGCGAGACGGCGGAAGACACGCCTTCCAACCCGCGCCGTTCGCCGGTTCCCGCCGCCGGCAAGCCGAGCTGGACCCAGCCCGACGGCGAGCCCGGCCTCCATCCGGCCCCGCAGGCTTGAAACACACGTTTGATTGTGAAGCACCAAAGGCGTAATTGTGAAGCACCAAAGGCGGCCTTGACGGGCCGCCTTTTTCGCGCGGCTTCCGCCGTTGTTGTACTTGTACATCTATTGTGAACGCTGGCGGCGCGAAAATTCGTTATATTTAAGTAGAAACAATGCTAAGTTTCCCTGACACAGCCGGAGATGTTCGACCGATGAGCCGTAAATATTTTGGCACCGACGGTATTCGTGGCCTCGCCAACAAAGTGATCACGCCGGAACTGGCCCTGAAAGTTGGACAGGCGGCCGGTCTGGTGTTCCAGAACGGCGAGCATCGCCACCGCGTGGTGATCGGCAAGGATACGCGGCTTTCCGGCTACATGATCGAATACGCCATGGTCGCTGGTTTTACCTCCGTCGGCATGGACGTGCTGCTGCTCGGCCCGATGCCGACGCCGGCCGTGGCCATGCTGACTCGCTCGATGCGCGCCGATATCGGCGTGATGATTTCCGCCTCGCATAATCTGTTCGAGGACAACGGGATCAAGTTGTTCGGCCCGCAAGGGTTCAAACTGTCCGATGACGTCGAGCGTGAAATCGAGACCCTGCTCGACTCCGATCTCAGTTCAAAACTGTCCAAATCGTCGGCGCTGGGCCGCGCCCGCCGCGTCGATGACGTGCGCGCCCGCTATGTCGAATTCGCAAAGCACACCTTGCCGCGCAACATGTCCTTCGAGGGCATGCGCGTCGTCATCGATTGCGCCAACGGCGCGGCCTACAAGGTCGCCCCCGAAGCCTTGTGGGAACTCGGCGCGGAAGTGTTCTCGCTCGGCGTCGAGCCTGACGGCATGAACATCAACCGCAACGTGGGCTCGACTTCGCCGGAAGCTTTGGCGCAAAGGGTGCGGGAATTGCGGGCCGACATCGGGATCGCGCTGGATGGCGACGCCGACAGGGTGCTGATCGTCGACGAACATGGCAAATCCGTCGATGGCGATCAACTCATGGCGGTGGTGGCGGAAGATTGGCGCCAGGACGGCCGGTTGTCGCGGCCCGGCATTGTCGCGACGGTGATGTCCAATCTTGGACTGGAGCGCTATCTGGCCTCGGTCGGCCTGTCGCTCGCGCGCACGCCGGTCGGCGACCGCTACGTGCTCGAACATATGCGCGAGCATGGCTATAACATTGGCGGCGAACAGTCCGGCCACATGATCCTGTCGGATTATTGCACCACCGGCGACGGCCTCGTCGCCGCCATGCAGGTGATGGCGGTGGTCAAGCGTCGCGGCAAGCCGGTGAGCGAAGTCTGTCACGCGTTCGATCCGCTGCCGCAGATCTTGAAGAACGTGCGCTTCAAAGGCGGCCGCCCGCTGGAAAAGGCGGAGGTGTCCAAGGCGATCGAAGCGGCCAAGCTGCGGCTCGGCGCGGAGGGACGCCTGGTTATCCGCCCGTCCGGCACCGAGCCGGTAATCCGGGTGATGGCGGAAGGCGACGACCGGAAACTGGTCGAGCAGGTCGTCGATGAAGTCTGCGAGGCGGTCGCGTCCGCGGCTTGATCTCTTGTGTCAACCCGCCCGCAGAGCCTCGACCAGCGTCGTAAAATCTTTCGGCGGCTCGCTTTCGAACAGCAATTCCTCGCGCGTCACCGGGTGATCGAACCCAAGCGCGCGGGCGTGCAAGGCCTGACGGTTCAGCGCCTTCAGCGCCTGCTGGGCTAATTCCGGCAATTGCTGGGCCTTGGTCTTGAAACCGCCGCCATAAACGCGATCGCCAAGCAATGGATGGCCGGTATGGGCGAAATGCACGCGAATCTGATGCGTGCGTCCGGTCTCAAGCTGACAGGCGATCAGGCTCGCGACAGGTTTGTCGTCGCGGTCGGCGCCGAATTTTTCCAGCAATCGCCAATGGGTGATCGCCTCGCGGCCGCGCTCTTCAGGAACCACCGCCATTTTTTCGCGCTGGAGGTTATGACGGCCGAGAGGAGCGTCGATGGTTCCGGCCTGACGGTCCGGCGCGCCCCAGACAAGGGCCAGATATTCCCGCGTCAGCGACAGTTTGCGGCCATGGTCGGCGAAAAGTTTTGAAAGCTTCTGATGCGCCGCGTCGGTCTTGGCGACGACCAGCAGGCCGGACGTGTCCTTGTCCAGCCTATGAACGATGCCCGGCCTTTTCACCCCGCCGATGCCGGATAGGCTGTCGCCGCAATGGGCGATCAAGGCGTTGACAAGGGTTCCCGTCTCGTGGCCGGCGCCCGGATGCACCACGAGACCCGCGGGCTTGTCGAGAATGACCAGGAATTCGTCCTCGAACACGATGTTCAGCGGGATTTCCTCGCCTTTCGGCTCGGCGGGCGCCGCTTCCGGCACTTGCACGGCGATGGCCTGCCCGGCGCGCAATTTGGTCTTGGCCTGCGCGGCGGGCTTGCCATCGAGCAGAATCTGTCCGGCCTCGATCAAGGCCTGGATACGGGTGCGCGAAAGATTCTCTGCCAGAACCTCCGGCCGTCCGCTCAAATACTGGTCGAGTCTTTGGCCGATTCCGGCCTCATCGACCTCTATCTCGATTTTTATCGTCATGCGGCCTGATAGCACGACGCGACAAAAATAGGTAAAGCCTGTCGATGAGTGAAAACACCACAAGAAACGCCGCCGTGATCGGCGCCGGTCCCGCCGGGCTGATGGCCGCCGAAGTTCTGGCCGAGGCCGGACTCGACGTCACCATCTACGAGCGCATGGCCAGTCCCGCGCGAAAACTGCTGATGGCGGGGCGCGGCGGCCTTAACCTCACCCACGCGGAGAATTTCGACGACTTTTGCAGCCGCTACGGCGAGGCGCAGGCGCGGCTGCGTCCCATGCTGGAGGCCTTTGGCCCCGAACAGCTGCGCCATTGGTGCGCCGGCCTGGGGCAGGAGGTTTTCGTCGGAACCAGCGGCCGGGTCTTTCCGCGGGCGATGAAAGCTTCGCCGCTGCTGCGCGCGTGGCTGCGGCGGCTGGACTCCTTGGGAACGCAATTCCGCCTGCGACATGAATTTCGCGGATTTGCCGGCGATGCGGCTCTGTTCGAGACGCCGCAGGGGCCGCTGAAGATCCAAGCCGACGTTTTCGTTCTCGCGCTCGGCGGCGCCTCCTGGCCGCGTCTCGGCTCCGACGGCGGCTGGGTCGCGCCGCTCAAGGTTCTGGGGCTGGAGTCCAGCCTGCTGCGCCCGGCCAATTGCGGGGTTTTCGTCATGTGGTCGGAATTTTTTGCACAAAAATTCCAGGGCCAGCCGCTAAAAAATATCGCGCTGCATGCTGGCGAAAAATCAGCCAAGGGCGAAGCCTTGGTGACGCGACGAGGGCTGGAAGGCGGCGCGGTCTATGCGCTGTCGGGCGCGATCCGCGACGCGCTTGCCGCCGGCGACGAAGTTGTGCTGCATGTCGATCTGCGGCCGGATTTTTCCTTGGAAGAAATCACGCGCCGCCTGTCGCGCCCTCGCGGCAAGACGAGCCTTTCCAACTATCTGCGGAAAATCCTGGGGCTAAGCCCCGTCGCTATGGCTCTTTTGCGGGAGAGCGGCGCCTTGCCGGACGAGACGGCGTCTCTGGCGGCGAGGATCAAGGCGGTCCCTCTCAAAATCGCCGGTGTTGGCGGTCTGGAGCGGGCCATTTCGACGGCGGGCGGCATTATGTGGGAAGCTTTGGACGAAAAACTGATGGCCCGCTCGCGCCCCGGCCTGTTCGTCGCTGGCGAAATGCTCGATTGGGAAGCCCCGACCGGCGGCTATCTCCTCACCGCCTGTTTCGCCACCGGCCGTGCAGCGGGACTGGCGGCGGCGGATTGGGTTGCCCCCAACTATCCGCCCGCTTGACGCTCCCATGACACCGGCGTACGGCCGCCTTCGCTGGCGCAGGGGAGCAAGCTGAAGGCTTATACCAAGGGCCTTCTGGCGTGACTCGATGGCGGATTCCCATTTTGATCGCGATCTGATTCCTTGGCGCGGGGAGGATTCGCGCCATGCCCGCTACGGTTACGATCAGGACGGATTATTTGGCTTCTGAGCTTCGGCGGCTTTCAGCCGGTTCGAAAGACGCCAACCAAAGCCGGCGTCTCTCGTCTTTGGCTGCTGTTCTCGATGGGATGGGGCGAGCGGACGCCGCACGCATTGGCGGCATGGACCGTCAGACGCTGCGCGACCGATGGTTCTTACTGTGGAGCAGTCCTTCTAGTAGTGTTTTCTCGAGACAAGCAGGGAAGCCATCAAGTTGTTGTTTTTCCCACATTCACCTAATTGAATGCATTTCGGCACGCCACGCGATATTGGTTGAGTATATTTACGCATTAAATAACCTATTGATATTCTTTTACATCGTCGACAAAGTTGTTTGCGGCAAGAGGGTCCAGCCTTGACCTTCGCCGCGTGTCCGATAGACCATGGTCACGCCGACGGACGACAAAGGCCAGCAATGAGTCGAATAGGGCCGTTGTTGGAGATGCCGCTGGTCCCTCCAGCTTCTGGCTCGGCACGGTTCTAACCCGACTTCACCCTCCGTGAGCGGCAAGGGCGGCCAGGATCAGCGCAATCGTCAGAAGCGACAGGCCGCCCGCCGGCCAAAGCCTTAGCCGCGCGTCCAGCTTCTCGAAAAGCCTGCTCAAGGCGAAACTCGCCTTGAAAGCGGCCTCGGCGGCGACGACCGTGTCGCCTTCGGGAATGCGCGGAAGCCTCCCTCCCCAGCGCCGAAGCCCGAGCGCCAGGGCGGCGCCGATCAGCAGCGGCCAAAGCCCCTCCCACAGTTTCGCAAGATCCACAGCGCTCGAAAGGTCGCCGATGGCGGGGAAAAGCAGCCAGGGGATGAAAAGCGCGCCGACCGCGATAAAAGGCCAGAACCGGGGAATCGCGGCGGCAGTCTGCGCCTGCGCGACCGGATCGGTGGTCCGCGCGAGGCGCATCAGGAAATGCAGCATCAGCAGAGCGGTTCCGGCTGCTGAAGCATAAGACAGGCCCGCCGCAATGCCCGAGCCGAAAGACGCCTTGAGCGCGAGTTTTGCCAGCGCGCCGCCGGTGAAAGGCAGGCCGGCGAGGCTGAGGCCGAGCGCCGCCGTCAGCAACAGCGCCGCCCGGTTGCGCCGCAGGTCCGTCGTAGCGGCGAATCCAACGGCGAGAAACAGCGCGCCCTTCACCAGCACGTGATTGGCGGCGGCGAAGGCGACCAGCGCCGGCGCGCTGGCGTCGCCACTGGCCAGCGCCAGCCCCAAGGCGGCGGCGAGCACACCCATCTGGCTGATGCTCGAATAAGCGAGCACGGTCTTGGGATTTTGCTGGGTGACGCCGATCGCCACGCCGTAAAAGGCGGAAAAAAATCCGATCATCGCCAGCGCCTCGCCCCAGCCTTGCAGCGCATAGCCGAAGGGCAGAAAGCGGATGAGGCCGATCACGCCCGCCTTCACCGCCGCGCCGCTCAATACGGCGGCGGCGGGAATGGGCGCCGCCGTATAGGTGAGCGGCATCCAGCCGTTGAGCGGCGCGAGAGCCATTTTCATGCCGAAACTGGCGACGATCAGCGCCAGCGCGCCGTCGCGCCAGGGAGAGTAGGGCAACTCCGCGACCACATCCTCGATCCGCAGGCTGCCGTGAGGTTCGCCCGCCGCGAGTAGCGCCAGCGCCATCAGCAGAAGGGCCTCGCCGAGAATGGTGAAGGCCATGTAGACGCCGCCGGCGCGTTTGGACGCGGGGGCGTCGTCGTCGGCGATGAGCCCATAGGCGGGGATGCTGACCAGCGCATAGACGAGATAGAAGGTCAGGAGATCGGCGGCGATGAAAACCCCGATGCTGCCGGTCATGGTGAGCAGCCAGCACAGGGCGAAGCGCTGTTTTGGCCGGTTGTTTTCGTCGGAGAAAGCAGCGGCGCCGACGACGATCCACAAAAGCGACGCCACCGCGAGCAAAAGCGCGCCGGGAAGATCGAGCTGCAGGCTCAGGCGCAAAGCAGGCGCGTCGAACGAAAACCCAGCCCCGCCGATCGCCAGCAGCGCCGCAACCAGTGCGGGAACGGGCGCCAGCCATTGCAGCGCCAGAGCCTGCCGGCGCAGGCTCGGAAAGAAGCAGGCCGCCAGCAGGATCAGCGGCAGAGCCAGTGAAGCTACGAGCAGCGAGGGGCCAATGGCGTTGGCGAGCGGCGAGGAAAGCGACCCGGTCATGGCAGCGCCGTCGCGGCCTGGCGGCCGATCCGGAGGAAGTCGAAGAATTCCTGCGGCGCGAAGCCGAGCGCCACCGCCACGAGGGCCAGCGCCAAGGCGACGCCCTCCCGGCTGCGTTTTGGCGGCGCCTTCAATACGACGGGGTTCTCGGCCAGCGCCGGGGCGAGGATGCGGAAGACATAGCCGGCGGCGAGCAATCCGCCCGCCAGCATCACCGAAGCGAAAAACCATTGCCCGGACGCGACCGAGGCGCGCAGCAGAAGCCATTTCGCCGCGAAACCGCCGCTCGGCGGCAGGCCCATCAGCGACAGTCCGCCCAGTCCGAGAGCCAGAAAGGTCGTGGGCATTGCGCGGCCGGCGCCGGTGAATTCGGCGATCCGGTCATGGCCGAGCGATTCGGCGATGAGACCGGCCGACAGGAACATCGCCGCCTTGGCGAAAGCGTGGGACAGTGTCTGCATCAGCCCGCCGCTCCATCCATCCGTCGTCCAGACATGCAGGCCGGAAGCCAGCGGGAAGATCAGGAAGAGATAGCCGATCTGCGCCAGCGTCGAATAGGCGATCAGCAATTTCAGCCGGGGCTGCCGCAGCGCCAGTACGCTGCCGAACAGGATCGCCGCCGCGCCGAGCGTGCCGAGCATCGCCTCCGCCGCGCCACCCGGAAGCGCGGGCAGCACGTAAAACCACAGCCGCACGGCGAGAAAGAACGAGCCTTTGACCACCAGTCCCGACAGCACGGCGCTGGCCGCGGCGGGCGCATTGGCGTGGGCCGGAGGCAGCCAGAGATGCAGCGGGAACAGCGCGGTCTTGGCGAGCAGTCCCGCCGTCATCAGCCCGGCCGCCAGCCATACCGCCGGCAGCGGCCGCACCCGCTCGGCCAGCAGGACAATGTCGAGCGTTCCGTAGGCGCCATAGAGTAGCGCGGCGCCGAGGAGATAAAAGACGGAGCCGAACAGGGCGAACAGCAGATAGCGCAGCGCCGCGACCAGCGTCTCCGGACGGCCGGAAAGGCAGACAAGCGGGACAGCGGCGAAGGTCAGCAATTCCAACGCGACATAGAGATTGAACAGGTCGCCGCCGACGAAAAGGATGGTCAAGGCCGCCCAGATCGCCTGAAGCATGATCCAGAACGCCAGCGGCGCCCGCGCTTCCTTGACGCCCTGTGGCGTGGCGAAATTGGCGCGCGCGTAAAAGCCGGCGGCGGCGATGATGAGCGCCGCCGTAATCAGCATGACGCAGGATATGCCGTCGGCGCGCAGCGCTATGCCGAGCGGCGGCGCCAGTCCGGCGACATTGTAGACGACGGGCGCGCCGGAGCGCCAGACGAGAAAGGCGATGGCGAGCGCCAGCGCGAGGCCGATGGGGGTCAGCGCCAGCGCCACGCGTTCGGCGAAACGTCCGCCAAGCGCGAAGGACAACAAAATGCCGGCGACCGGCGCCAGGATGGCGAGCACCAGCAGGGGCCCGCCAGGGGTGGGGCCAAGAGCGGCAGAGGTCTCGATCATTTGCTCGCCTCGACTTCCGGGGGAAGCGGCGGCGGGGTCTCGGCATCGAGCATGACCTGCCCGGTTTCCTCATTCAGCCGCAAGATCAGCGCCACGGCGAGCGCGCTGGCGGCGAAAGCGACGACAATGCCGGTGATCACCATGGCCTGCGGCACCGGATCGCCGGGAAATCCCGCGCCCGCGCCTCTTCGCGCGACAATGCCGAAAACCAGGAAGACGCCGCTGCCGATCAGGTTGAAGCTGAGAATTTTTCGCAAGGGTTGCGGGTCAACGATCAGGCCATAGAGTCCCAGCCCGACCAGGGCGGCGCCGACCAGCCCGGCGAGAGTCGCCGCGTTCATCGCTCCGAACTCCGGCGCGGCGGACCCGCCACCAGAATCGGCAGGGTCGCCGTGATCGTCAGCAGCATGAAGGCCTCGATGAACAGGATGATCGGCTTGGCGAAGCCGATGGGATAGGCGAAGAAATCGCCGGCCATCGCCAGCCCCGCAAGGCCGGCGACGAGGAAGACCGCCGGACCAGTGACCAGCGCCAGCCGCAGCCAGCGCGAATCTACCCGCGGCGGCTCGGCGACACGGGCGATCATCGCGATCATCCACATGGCCGCGAGAATGGCGCCGCCCTGAAAGGCGCCGCCGGGCTCGTCCGCCCCGACCCAGAAAATGTGAACGCCCACCAATATGCCCAGCGGGACCAGGATCTGGTCTAGGAACAACAGCGCTCCGTCCGGATTGGCCCGGCCAAGCGGCGCCGGCGCGCCGCCCCAGAACCGATCAGGCGCGACCGACCACACGCCGACCACCGCAAGCAGCAGCACGATCTTTTCCAGCATGGTGTCGAAGGAGCGATAGGCGATCAGCACCGCCGTGACCGGATTGCCAAGGCCCGTCGCGGCAAGTTCCTGCCTCGCTTCCGGCGCCAGGGAGGGCGCAGGCTCGGGCAATGACAGCACGACTGCCGCCAGCGCCGCCGCCGCCAGCACCGCGAGAGTTGCGGCCGACAAGCACAGGGAAAGGCTCGGCGCCGCGCCAGCGCTTGCTTTGCCGGCGCCTTTGAGCCGCGCGCCCGACGTTACCAGCAGCACGCCGGTAACGCCGCCGCCGATGGCGGCCTCCGTCAGCGCCACGTCCGGCGCGAACAGCCGAATCCAGACGATGGAAAGCAGCAGCCCATAGGCGACATAGCCGGCCACCGAAGCAAAAATCTCGCGCGTAAAGATGGTCCAGGCGGCTACCGCGAGGATAAGAATGGCGAGACCGATGTCGAGGACTTGCAGCACGCTCATTGGGCGTCTCCCCGGCGGCGCAAGGCGCGCCCGATCAATTGCGCGGTCGAGGCGCCGGACAAAAGCACCAGCGCCCAGATCGCGACGAGCCTCAACCCGTCCAGCAAGCTCGCCGCGCGAGGAAGTAACCCCAAGACGACCAGCCCGAGGCCGAGATTATCGGCCTTGGTCAAGGCGTGCAGGCGCGTCAGCGAATCGGGAAAGCGCAGCAATCCGACGGCGCCGGCGAAAAAGAAAAAGGCGCCGGCGGAGATGGTTACGAAGCTGAAAAGGTTGAGCGCCCAACTCATCTTCTGTTTGCCTCCGAAGGGTCGGAATCATCGGTCTCGACGCCGTTGACGAAGGCGACCGAGGCGAAAGCCGCAAGCAGGGCGAGGCCGAGCGCGACATCCTCGACGCCGGCGACCGTCGTCGCCGAGGCGATCAGCAACAGCGACGCGACGCCTCCCGTGCCGAGCAATTGCACGGCCATCATCCGGTCGGCGTCGCCGGGCCCCCTCAGCACGCGAACCAGCCCGGCGGCGACCGTCAGCAGGATGAAGCCCGCTGCGATGAGGAGGAAGTCATTCATCGCCGAACGTCCGCATGAACAAGGTTTCTTGCGCGACGAGATCGCGGCCGACCGGCTGCGAGACATCGAGGCAATGTATGAGCAGGGCGTCGCCGTCCATTCCGACCGGCAGCGAGCCGGGCGCGAGACTCGCCAGCGCGCAGAAGGCGTTGCGCGCGTTTCCGGCCGGCAGACGCAGCGGCGCGGAGATAAATCCGGGATCGAGGTCGAGGTCTCGCCGCAAGGCGCGTCCCGCCACGTCAAATCCCGCGACTCTGGAGCCACGGAAAAAATGTAGCATGAGTTCTGTCAGGGCATTGAGCCGAAGTCGCGCGCCTGTCGGGGGACTGAGCGCGAGACTGGTCCATGCGGCGGCGGCGGCAGCCGCCAGTCCGACCGGAAGATCGGCTGCCTTCCAGCCCGAAATCGCCAGCCAGAAGGCAAAAAACATCGCGGTCCGCGCAATAGCGGCGCCTGCTCGGCCTCGCTTTTCGCCTTGATCCCTCCCGCTCATTCCAGGTCCTTTCACCGCCCAGCCCGTCGTCCACCCTACGCCGGCTCCTCGGCATGGAAGAAGATGATGTAGAGCGCGGGCAGCACAATCAGGGTCAGGATGGTCGCCACGAACAGGCCGCCCATGATGGCGAAAGCCATCGGTCCCCAGAACACGGTCGGCGCGATCGGAATGAACCCAAGCACGGTGGAAATCGCCGTCAGCATGATCGGGCGGAAGCGGGACATCGCCCCTGCGACCACCGCGTCCCAGACGCCCAGTCCCTGCTTGCGCTCGGTTTCAATCTGCTCGATCAGGATCACCGCGTTGCGCGCGATCATGCCCATCAGCGCCAATATGCCGAGGATCGCCACGAAGCCGAGCGGTCGCCCGGAGAGCAGCAGCGCCCCGACAATGCCGATCAGCCCCATCGGCACGACGCAGAGCACCAAGGCCAGACGGCTGAAACTGTGCAATTGCGCCATCAGGAACAGCAACATCAGGAACAGCATCACCGGAATCATGGCGAAGACCGAGGCTTGCGACTGGGCGCTCTCCTCGGCGGTTCCGCCGGCTTCGATGCGATACCCATTGGGCAGGCTCGCATTGAGCTTTTCCAGTTCCGGCGCCAGCGTCGCCACCGCCCCCTCGGGCGTCGCGTTCGAGGCGACGTCGGCGCGCACCGTCAGGGTCGGCACGCGGTCGCGCCGCCAGATCAGCGGATATTCCTGATCGAAATCGAAAGTGGCGATCTGGCTGAGCGGCACGGTGCGGCCGTTGGGCAGCGGAAGCTGCATGTCGCGCAAGGTCGAGAGCGAGACGCGCTGTTCATCCTGCGCGCGGGCGATGACGTCGACGAGATAGATGTCATCGCGAATCTGGGTGATCGGGGCGCCCGTCATCACCGTATTGAGTTGCGCGGATAAGGTTTCCGAGCTCAGGCCGAGCAGCCGAGCCTGATCCTGGTCGATCCGGACGCGCACTTTGCGGGCGGGCTCCATCCAGTCGTAATTGACCCGCCGGAGTTGGCCGTCGGCGCCCATGGCCTGGCCAAGCCGCAGGGCGATCGAGCGCACCTGGTCGATTTCGGGCCCGCTGACCCGGTATTGCACCGGCCAGCCGACCGGCGGCCCGAGTTCCAGCGGCGAGATGCGGGCGACGACGCTCGGCAAATCTTCCGCCAGCTTGTTCTCCAGCAGCGCGTGCAACCGATTTCGCGCGGCAACGTCCTTGGCCACGACGACCGCCTGGGCGAAGAAATCATTGTTCAGCTGCACGTTGAGGGGGAGATAGAAACGGATCGCGCCCCGCCCGACATAGGAGCTCCAGCTGGCGACATCGGGATTATTGGCCAGCAGGGCGTCAAGTTTTTCCGCCGCCTTGTCGGTAGCGAAAATAGAGGCGTTCTGCGGCAGGGTCAGGTCAACGACCAGTTCGGGCCGGTCGGAGGCCGGAAAGAACTGGCGCGGCACCAGCGGCAGGGCGAGAAGCGAGGCGACGAAACAGGCCGACGTCACGGCGATGGTCGCCCAGCGCCGGCGCATCGCAGCGACGAGAATGGCGCGGAAAGCGCCCATGATCCGGCTCGGCTCCGCCGGCGGCGCGGAGGCGTCCACATCGGGTTTCTTGAGCAGCCAGACCCCGAGCAGCGGGGCGAAAAGCACGGCGACGAACCACGACACGATCAGAGCGATAGAAACCACGGCGAAGATCGAAAAGGTGTATTCGCCCGCCGAACTCTTGGCGAAGCCGATCGGCACGAAGCCCGCCGCGGTGACGAAGGAGCCCGTCAGCATCGGAAAGGCCAGCGAATCATAGGCGAAGGTCGCGGCCTTCTCCTTGCTGTCCCCCGCGGCCATGCGCGAAGTCATGACATCGACCGTAGTCATGGCGTCGTCGACCAGAAGCCCCAGCGCGATGATGAGAGCGCCGAGTGAAATGCGCTGCAGATCGAGGCCGAGCGCTTCCATGATCGGAAAAATGATCGCCATGGTCAGCGGGATGGAAAGCGCGACCACGGCGCCGGGACGAACGCCCAGGCTGATGATGCTGACCGCCATGATGATCGCAATGGCCTGCCACAGCGATTCCATGAATTCGCCAATGGCGTTCTTCACGATCACCGGTTGGTCGGACACCAGTTGCGCCTCGACGCCGAGGGGCAGGTCGACCACGGCGGCGTCGATCGCCGTCTTCACATTGCGGCCAAGGGCCAGGATGTCGCCGCCGTCGCGCATGGCGATGGCGAGGCCGATGGCCGGCTTGCCGTTGACGC
>NZ_JBKQOU010000143.1:0-18853 GCF_052145335.1 Rhodoblastus sp. | reverse complement strand
GGCGTTAGCCCCTTGGTGCGGGGTCGGGCAGACGGTGGCGTTGGTCGGCTCCTCTGGCGTCGGCAAATCGACACTGGTCAATATTCTTGTAGGAACGACGCAGGAGTCGCCGCAGCAAACCGGAGCGATTCGGGAAAACGACGCGAAAGGACGCCACACTACGACCTCGCGCTCGATTCACGCCATTTCGGGCGGCGGCTGGGTGATTGATACGCCGGGAATGCGCACGCTCCATATCGGCAATGCGGCCGATGGGGTCAGCACCCTGTTCGCCGAAATTACGGAGCTTGCCCCGCTTTGCAGGTTTCGCGATTGCACTCATGCCCATGAACCGGGCTGCGCGGTGCAGGCCGCGGTAGCCAATGGCGCATTGGAGCCGGCGCGACTGGCAAGATGGCGCAAACTTGTCGACGAAGACGACCACAACACGCCAACTAAAACAACCTCGTACAGTGGCGGAGGCGCGCCCGCTCGCAGCAGAAAACGCTGAACTCAGAAATGTGCGCAAGGACTTCCGATATAATGCGTCAGTGGGCGTCCGCTGGCGTACGGACTCTCGCGGGGCCTGCGCAGTAGCGTGATCGCGCCGAGGCTGAGCACAAGGCCGAAGCCAACGAGATAAAAGCCGTCCGCATAGGCCATGATCGTGGCCTCTTGCCGAACCTGCCCGGCGAGCATGGCGATCGCCTGTGACTTCGCCAGGATCGGGTCGGAGACATGCGCATGCAGGCCGGCCGCAAGCGCTGCGAGCCGCTCCTGCGTGCGCACGGCGTTCACCGTGATCCCTTCGGCCAGCGCCGAGAAATGTACGTGCTCGCGGCGGTCGATCATGGTCGACAGAGAGGCGATGCCGATCGAACCGCCGAGATTGCCCATCATGTGGCCGTGACCGACAGGCCGGAGCGCAGGCGCGCCAGCATTGGATCGTTGGCGTCAAGCGCGACCCGCACCGGCACGCGCTGAACCACCTTGGTGAAATTTCCGGTGGCGTTTTCCGGCGGCAGCAAGGCGAACTGCGCTCCGGCGCTGCTCCAGCTTGGCCTCGGCGCCGTCGAGGCTCGCCCGCGTGCTGGCCTGCCGCGCCTGCAGATTATCGATTTGCCTTTGCGCCGCGTCCAGGAAGGCTTTGGCCTCATGTGCAGCGCGTTTCACAGTTACGCTTATTCCCGCGACCAGATCGACCCCGCAATTGATGGCGCCGGAAGAGCGCGCGGCGCTGCCTTCGGCGCGCTGGCGGATGGCTGGCGCAATGGCCGCGACGCGTTGAGACGGGTGATGTTGGCAGGCGGATTTGCGTTCAGGCGTTGACGTCCTCGCGCGTCACGCCCTCGAAGCTGAGTATGTAATCAGCACCAAATGCGAGGCTGGGCGTTTGGAACCCAGGCTTGACCTCTCCGGCGGCGACGCGCTGAGCGGCGTCGAGCGCTGTCGCGGCCGTCAACGCATAACCCTCCGGCGTTCTCAGGCGCGAGCGAACCGACCCGCCTTTGTCATTGCGCGCGACGCCCACGAGAATGGCCCGACCGTCGCGCCGCGCCGCTTCGCCTGGACCTTCCGGCATATGGTCAACTCTGGCCTTGAGGAAGCTCTGCATGAAGCCAAGCCCCAGGAACGACTTGACCAGCCGGGGCATCCGCACGAACGCTTCGACTGCCGAAGTTGCTTCGAAATGGACCTCGATGTTAGGGATTCCAGTCGAATGAAAGGCCGTCGCGACATCGCCCCAGCTGACCCGGAACGTTGCCCTCTCTCCTTCTCCGAAATCGCACGAGCCCGCTTCGGCGCGATCATGGGCGACAAGTCGGCCGCCGCGGCGCATGCGCGTGCCGGCGGCGATCGCCTCGATCATGGTCTTGGCCGTGCCGCGCGACATGTCGTCACCCAGTGAAATGCAGAGTTTCAGATCGCTGGCGTCTGGCAGCCGTCGCTTCAAATGCGCGGCGAGGCAGTCGCTCGGCACGACGTCGAAGCCAACTCCGGGCAGCAGCATCACGCACTGCCGCTTGGCCTCGGCATCGCGCAACGCCATCGCCTCAAAGACGTCAATTTCCCCGGTGATGTCGAGATAGTGAACTCGGTTGCGGATACACGCTTCCGCCATCGGCCGCGCAGTCGCGGAAAATGGGCCGGCGACACAGAGTACCACCGAAACGTCCTTGAGCGCCGCGTCCAGGATCGCGGCGGCGCCAAGATCGAATGCCCGTCCTACCAGCCCAAGCGGTTCGGCGACCGCTGTGACCTTTTCGATATTCCGTCCCGCCAGGATAGGGCGCACACCGCGTTCGACAGCCGCCTTCGCGATGAGTTTGCCGGTATAGCCGGTCGCTCCATAGATCAGGATAGTTCCGTCCATGAGGCGCTCCCCGCAGTCGAAAATGCTTGACGAGGTTGTCATACCGTTCCGTCATTGTCACGACGGCTTTCGCAACTGAACGTCCTGCGTGATCGGGGGGCCAAGCGCCACGCCGTCGCATGCGATAAAAACAAGAAGCCAAAAACGGAAAAAAGAATGAGCAAATACGTGGGCGCGATTGATCAGGGCACGACGTCGACACGCTTTATCATTTTCGACCGTCAGGGCGAGATCGTTTCGATGGACCAGAAGGAACACGAACAGATCTATCCCAGGGCGGGATGGGTCGAACACGATCCGGCGGAGATCTGGCGCAACACCCAGACGGTCATTCGCGGCGCCCTGGCCAAGAAGGGTCTGAGCCCCGCCGATATCGTCAGTGTTGGCGTCACCAACCAGCGGGAGACGACCGTCATCTGGAATCGCCGCACCGGCCAGGCGCCGCATAACGCGCTGGTCTGGATGGACACGCGCACCGACGACCTCGTGCGTGAATTCACCAGGGACGGTGGACAGGATCGCCTGCGCGCCAAGACGGGCTTGCCGCTGGCGACCTATTTTTCCGGCCTCAAATTGCGCTGGCTGCTCGATCGCACGCCCGGTGCGCAGAAGGACGCCGAAGCCGGCGATCTGCTGTTCGGCACAATGGATGCGTGGATCGCCTGGAATCTCACTGGCGGCGTCAATGGCGGCAGGCACATCACCGATGTCACCAACGCCTCGCGCACGCAATTGATGAATCTCGAAAGCCTCGATTGGGATCGGGACATCCTGAACCTGTTCGACATTCCTCGCGCCTGCCTGCCGGAAATTTGCTCTTCCAGCGAAACGATGGGGCTAGCGACCGGCGTTCTCGCCAATGTCCCGCTCGCCGGCATCCTCGGCGACCAGCAGGCGGCCCTGTTCGGCCAGGCCTGCCTCCAGCCCGGACAGGCGAAAAACACCTACGGCACGGGTTGTTTTATTCTGATGAACACGGGCGCAAAGCCTTACACGTCGAAATGCGGCTTGATCACCACGCTTGGCTACAAGCTCGGTAATGAGCCGCCCGTCTATGCGCTGGAAGGCTCCATCGCCATAGCCGGGGCGCTCGTGCAATGGCTGCGCGACAATCTCGGCCTGATCTCTTCGGCGTCGGAAGTCGAGGCTCTCGCCAGAAGCGTCGCCGACAATGGCGGCGTATTTCTGGTTCCCGCATTTTCCGGGCTTTATGCGCCGTATTGGCGCGCCGATGCGCGCGGCATTGTCGCGGGACTGACGCGCTTCGCCAACAAGGGTCATATCGCCCGCGCCGCGCTCGAGGCCACCGCTTACCAGACCCGCGAGGCGCTCGACG
This sequence comes from Rhodoblastus sp., assembly GCF_052145335.1. Classification (GTDB taxonomy): domain Bacteria; phylum Pseudomonadota; class Alphaproteobacteria; order Rhizobiales; family Beijerinckiaceae; genus Rhodoblastus. The sequence continues at coordinate 15,164 of NZ_JBKQOU010000143.1, read as the reverse complement.
CCATGGCCAAGGATTCCGGCGTCCATATCAAGGAATTGCGCGCCGATGGCGGCATGGTCGTCAACGAACTGCTCATGCAGTTCCAGTCCGACATTCTCGACGCGCCAGTCGTGCGTCCGAAGGTTATCGAGACATCGGCGCTCGGCGCGGCCTATGCGGCGGGCCTTGCCACCCACTATTGGGAGTCGACCGGCGACATTGTCGCCAATTGGGCCTTCGACAAACGCTGGCAACCCTCAATGGAGCCGGCCGAGCGCGACAGGCTCTACGCCTGCTGGAACAAGGCGGTGACGCGTTCTTTCGACTGGGTCGATTGAGCGCGAATGCGAGCAGCATTTGGCATTAACAATAGGCGCGATGGAACCGACCGATCACCCCAGGGAGCGGTTACGCAAAAGAGCGCGCCGTCGTGGCCACCGCAGCCCATCGAACTTCAGCATTGCTTGTCGCCCAATAAACTCGCGCTCGCCGGCCGATGGGCGCCAATTCCGGGAATTCACGATGGATCCGATCTGACCGTATAGCTTGAGCGGGTGCGTAACACTGTTTTTGCGTCGAAGCAATTCCGGCGCCCGTCCGGCGTACTTCAAAAGTTTACAGGATTATGAAGTGTAATACTCATATTGATGTATATTATAATATATTTAAATATACTTACGTATATTGACAATTTCGTTGCGATCAATTTAAATTTTGAATTATCAAATACGAAGGCGCGCGATGGGGCACAACGGAGGCTGAACCTATGCGTGCGCCAGATACAACGCGTCCAGTCTTCTTCGATCCCAAAGGGCGCCGGGCGAAGGTCGCCAACGCCATCCTCGGGTGCTGCGCCGCGGCTGCCATGTTCGTGGCGGCGGTAATTTCGTACGGCGTTTATTTCGACCTCGGCAGCCCCACCTTTTCGGCCCGATCGGAGGACAAACCGTCACGCGCGCTGTCTGTCGACCTCCTGCCGCGGGCCGAATCCGAAATTCCTTTGTCGTTCGCGCAAGGCCGCGCCATTCCCCCCGACGCGGCGAAAGCCATTCGCATGGCTTTCCTGTCGACGGGGTCGACGCCTAGCGCCATGCTGTCGCTCAAACGGCATGCTGAGGAAATCGATGCCGTCATCGCCGATTGGCTGCGCCTGCGCGACACCGACGGCGAGGTCGCCATGCTGGAAGGACCGGGCCGTGCCGCAGTAGTTGGATGGATCCGCGCCAACGTCAGCCGCATCCAGATCTATCCGGAAATCACCAGTTCGCTTTCCGCCGCTAAAACCGACGCTTTCCTCTCCGACCGCGGGATGCAAGAGCGACTGGCGCTCCGCATTTCGACCTACGCGGCCGACAACGATTTCGCCGGGGTCGTCCTCAACCTCCGCGAAATGCGCGATAGTCACGTTGGCCGGTTGGCGGCCTTCGTGGACGCAGTCGCGATGAAGTTACGAGCAGCGGGAAAGAAGACGATCCTGCTCGTGGCGCCTAACACGAAGCCGAGCGCCTTGCAGACGCTGGCCGCGCTTTCCGACTTCGTCATCGCCGGCGCCTACGAAAACGACAGCGATCAGGCGGCCGGGGCCGCCGCCGGCCAGGGGTGGTTTGAAGACCAACTTCGCTTGCTCATCGCTGCGGTCCCGCGATCCAAGCTCATCATGTCGATCGGATCATTCTGCCGCGACACGGATTTGGCTGGACGTTCTGAGACCTTCTCCGTTCAGCAATGTTGGGACCAGCTGCGGAGAACCAATGCCCAGTTCTCGTTCGACGGCGGTTCGCTCAACGGCGCCTTCACCTATCACGACGGCAAGGGGCTGCCGCATCAAGCATGGCTGCTGGACGCCGCGACCGCGTTTAACCAGACAAAGGCTGCACTCGCCACGGCGCCCGCAGGAATCGCGCTCTGGCGTCTCGGCCTCGAAGACCCCGGCGTCTGGCATTCGTTCGGCCGCGGCCGCGTGCCCGACGCATCTGCGCTGCAGGCTATCAGTACCGCCGTTTCCGGATACGGCGCCTATGCATCTGCGCTGTGGCCTATCCGCACAGCCGATTCCAGATACGGCACCGATGAGGGCGAAGAAGGGGTTCTCCTGACGGCGCAACTAGGAGACGTCGGAGTCCGGTCGGTCGACTACGACAAGGATCTGGGTCTGATCATCGGTGAGCAGATGACGCGGCTACCTGTCCAAGTGGCAACGACGACGCTGGCCGCGAAGGATCCGAAGTCGGTGGCGATCACGTTCGACGACGGCCCCGATCCCCGCTACACTGGCAGAATACTGGACGTCCTGGCAGAGAAAAGAGTAGGGGCGACATTCTACGTGATCGGCCGCAATGTCGCGGACGCGCCCGATCTAATCAAGCGTGAATACGCCGAAGGCCACGATGTCGGCAACCACACCTTTTCACACGCCGATCCGCTTCTTCTTTCGCCAGGGAGACTCGAGGCCGAATTGAACGCCAGCGCGCGCGTCGTCAAGGCCTTCACCGGAATGCAAATGCGCCTGTTCCGCCCGCCCTATGCAGGTCCCGGGTTTGACTACCTCGACGCCATGCCGGACGTCGCCGTTACGGCTAGCAGACTCGGCTACATGATTGGCGAACTGGGCTCCGTAGCTTGCGACTATTGCTTCATCAGTGCGGAATGGATCGCCCAAAATGCGGAGAATGGCGTCGTCAAGCACGACAGTCACGTGATCCCGCTCCACGACGGCGGAGGAAACCGGGAAGCCACGATCAAGGCTTTGCCGATGATCATCGACCGACTGCGCGCCAAGGGATACCACTTCGTCTCCACCCACGAGTTGGCCGGGCTGACACGGGCCGACGTCATGCGCTCCGAACCAATGACCAGCGCCGTCGCCGAAACGGAAGGCGCGGTATGGCGTGTTGCAGTCCGCTCCTTCGGCTGGGCGGCCAACGTCCTGCCAGAAGTTTGTATCGTCGCGGCCATCGCAGGCACACTGCGAATGTTCTGCATCATAGTCTTGGCCGTTTTCCAGTCGCGTCAGCGTCGACGATCCCCTCCACTGGCCCCATACGCTGGGCGGATCGCCGTCCTGGTCCCAGCCTATAATGAGAAACTGACGATCCGCAAAACCATCGCCAGCATTCTCGACTCCACCGTCTCCGACCGTCTCGAAATTATCGTAATCGACGACGGATCAACCGACGGCACGTTCGATACGGCGCGCGCGGCGTTCGGCGGCGACGGACGTGTGAAGATCCTCCGCAAGGAAAACGGCGGCAAGGCTTCCGCCCTCAACCACGGAATCGCGTTCACTGACATAGAAGTAATGGTCGCCATCGACGGCGACACCGTGCTCCTGCCGGACGCGATCGAGCGCCTCACTTCGCATTTCGGCGATCGCTCGGTCGGCGCCGTCGCCGGCAACGTAGAAGTCGGCAACCGTGCCGGTCTGATGACGGCCTTCCAAGCCCTCGAATATGTCACAAGCCAAAACCTGGAGCGCAGGGCGTTCGAGCTTTTCAACGCCATCTGCGTCGTCCCAGGCGCGATCGGCGCTTGGCGTCGAAAAGCCGTGGTCGAATCCGGAGGGTATTCCCGCGACACTTTGGCCGAAGACACCGATCTTACCATGGCGGTCGCACGGCGCGGCTGGCGCGTCATCTGCGAACCTCGTGCGCACGCGCTTACCGAGGCGCCGGAGACGGTGCGGTGCTTCATGAAACAACGCTTCCGGTGGATGTTCGGCACTCTGCAGGCCGCTTTCAAGCATTCGGGGGCGCTGCTGGAGCGCCCGCGCGGAATCTCCTTGATCACGATCCCGAACGTCTACCTGTTCCAATTTGGGTTCACGTTGCTTTCCCCGGTGATGGATGCCGTGCTCGCGGCGTCCCTCTTGCACGTCGCCGTCGCCTTGGCATGCGGCTGGCCGCTCCCGCACGGCGGCGATCTGAGATTGATCGCTGCATACTGGATCGCGTTCCAAGCTGTCGACCTCGCGGCCGCCGCGGCAGGGATCGTCCTCGACGGCCGAAGCGGTTACTTGCGGCTGCTGCCTCTTGTCGTCCTACAACGATTCACCTACCGGCAGCTTCTCTATGTGGCCGCTATAACGGCCCTGCTGGCGGCGGCGAAAGGATCCGCCGCGGGATGGGGAAAACTCCTGCGAACCGGCAACGTCCCCTTCGCCCCCCGCTTCCGCGAGATGAGCGGTGAAACGAGCGTGAAACTTCAGCGCGAACCGTGCAAGGAGATTGCGACATGACCACGCATTTGTCTCCCCTCCGGCGCCACGCAGGCCTGGCGCTCTTGGCGGCCTGCGCGGTGCCGATCCTCTTCTTCGCTGCAGGCGGCAGAGACATCTTCGCAACCACGTCCGCGCGCCAGATTGTCCCGGCTCCGATCACCCCCACCGGCGAAACCGGGTTCGTGAACGACGACACGTTGAGGACGACCGCGCGCCCGATTATCCCGGCTCCGATCACCCCCTCCGGAGAAACCGGATTCGTGAACGGCGACACGTTAAAGTTGACATTCTACGAAACGACCGGGTCGAGCGACGCACACTCTTCCCGGCCGGCGCTATCGATGTTGGTCGAGGACGCCGAAATGACCGGTGAATACGTCGTCCAACTCGATGGCACGATCTACGTCCCGCTCATCGGAACAGTGAAAGCCGCCGGGCTTACGCCAGAAGGCCTTCAAGGCGAACTCGGCGCGAAATCTGGGCCACTGTTCAGCCACCCAGTCAAAATGATCATCAAGCTCGTTAAGCGCGAGCCTATCTACGTCACCGGCAGCGTCCCGCAGGCCGGTGTCTTCGACTACCGTCCCTACATGACGGTCCTGCATGCGATGATACTCGCCGGCGTGCGTTCCGCCGGCCCGCAAACCGCGGACCGCATGGACGTTCTGCAGGCGACGGAACATCTGCGCAAGACTGACGCGGCGCTCGCCGGCCTGATCGCCAAACGGGAGGCCTTGGTCGCCCGCCGCGACGGCGGCGCGCCAACGCCGTCGGCGACCTTGGTCGCCCTCGTCGGCAAACATGCCGCCGAGAGACGCTTCGCCGAAGCCAACCAGCTAGTAATCCTGGAGGACGCAAAACAAAAAGGCGAAACCGCTGCCTTTGACGAAGGATTGGCCGCGATCGAAAACGAGCGCAAGATCCTGAAAAAAAGCCTGGAGGACGCGCAATCCGCGCTCGAACAGGCCGCGCAGAGATACGAGTTCGTGACGAATAACAAAACCCGCGGACTTATCGTGCAAAATACCGTCGACCAGACACAGGTAAGCCTCGAACTAGCACGCGCCCATTTGAACGATCTCCTGGCGTCGATGGCGCGTCTCGAAGAAAGCGCGATCACGCTGCGGCAAAGAAAAACCGCCGAGTTCGCCGAAGCGGCCATCGCCCGTCAACGTGAAATCGACAATCTGCAAGACTCCATTACGGAAGCCGCCATCACGCGCGCCACATTCGGGCCCACGCTCGACTTCGCAAACGCCACCTTCGTCCGCGGAACCGGACGGCCGACGGTCAGGATACTCCGCTCCACCGCGGAGGGCATGACGACCATTCAGGCGACTGAAATCACGCCGGTTTTACCGGGCGACATCGTCGAGGTGACCAAGCCGGCGCCGTCTTTCTCCTCGGCGGCTTCGGCGACTGAACCGCAAGACAAAAGAGGCTCCGACATTCCCGAGGCGCCGATCATTGAGGGACAGGCGTCGCGGGAGGGACAATGAAACACGCCGGCCGAACCGCGTTCGCCTGTTTCTTGGCCGCTTTCCCGGTCTTATGGGGGATAGCCGAAGCGGCCGCCGAGTCGGCGCCTTCCGACCGGGCGGTCGTCGCCTATCTGGCCTCGTGGAAACTCTGGTCCGGCGATAAGGTATCCGCCATCCCAGCCAGCAGGCTGACCCACCTTGTCTACGCGTTTGGCGGCGTGACCGCGGAACGGACCGCGGCGCTCGCGGATCCCTGCGTCGACATCGGCGAGTGCCGTGAGGGCGATTCCCCCTCCGGTCCCGGCGGCGCCTTCGCCCGCTTGATCGAACTCAAACGCGCGCATCCTGGCCTGCGGGTTCTGATCGCGCTCGGCGGATGGACGGGGTCAAAGTATTTTTCTACGGTAGCCGCTACCGAGGAAAGTAGGAAGCGGTTCGCCGAATCCGTGATCCAGACTTTCTTTTCCTCGCATTCCGGGGTGTTCGACGGTGTTGACATCGATTGGGAATACCCCGGCGGCGGGGGCGCCGCAGGCAATATCGTCAGCCCATCTGACGGCGATCACTTGACATCCCTGATGTACGAAATGCGGCGGCAGCTCGATTTGCTGGGCGTCGCGAACGACAGGCGCTACGAATTGTCTTTGGCGGCGCCGGCTGACCGCGACAAAGCAGTCAGCTTTGCTTTCCATGCGCTATCCGGGATCGTCGATCGCATAGAGGCGATGACCTACGACTATTACGCCGGCGCGTCAGTGGCCGGACTTAACGCCCCCCTGTTCGCCTCTAAGAAATTGCCGGGGGGCGAGCCGAACGTCGACGCCAGCGTCCGTATGCTGCTCGCATCCGGCGTACCGCAAGACAAGCTGACGCTCGGCTTGCCCTTTTACGCACATGTATACAGAAACGTGGGCGTGAAAGACGACGGCCTTGGCCAACCCGCAGAATCCGGCGCCCCGCCGGAATGGGGCGGCCTGGATACGATGGATTACCAGAACTTGGTAGCTTTGCGTCCAGCGGAGAACGGGTTTGGCGCGCACCGGGACCCGGACGCCCGTGTCCCGTGGCTCTACAACCCGCACACGCGCATATGGATCAGCTACGACGACCCGGAATCGATTAAGGAAAAAGCGAGATATGCGCGCAAACACGCGCTTGCCGGCGTGATGATTTGGGACATCGGAGCGGACGATGGCAAGTTGCTGCCGGCGGCGTTAGACGGCTTGATCGGAAAGGCCGCCGCGGAGCGCTGACACGCCCGTCTACCAGGCAGCTCAACAATATGTAATCTTGGACCATTAGACCGAAAGGAATGTTCCTGCACGCAATTGCTTCAAGGAAGGCCAAAGCGCCCCAGCGCGCCTGGCAAAATCTTCTCGGCAAATTGCCAGCGCAGGTCTGCTCAGGGTCACCAGCGCAGCGCAAGCCTCGCGCCGCCAAAACATTCAGAGTCGCGTGATGCACCCGTGGGCATTTGGATATGCCGAGCAAAATAATTGCTGCACGACGGCAATGTCATCGGCGTACCACTGCGCGCCTAGATCACGATATCCGCGCAGATCGTCATCTATCATTCGAGATACTGTGTCGACGCCGTGACCGAGGTTAAAGAGATAGGTTTCAAACAATGCTCGTTGCCGAGGCGACGCAGCCTTGGTTGCAAAAATTCCACGGGAATCCCCGCATTGCGGCATGCGTAGCTCCTCGCATAGATGAACGGGCTGTATTCGGGATATAAATACACTGTACCTCCACGCCGAGGAATCAGATAGAATACGTAGTGCAATGCAAGGGAACGCCCGACGAGGCCGTTCAGGTTCCGCTGAACGCTTATGGCAGGCCCTATGCGCCGCCTCCCGCGATTGTCGACCCGGCGGTCGATATGAAGAGCGCCGTGCGCAAGCAGGTCGATGGCCTCGATATCGATGACCATTTCGCCACTCTCGCCCAGCTGATGAAAACCAGCTGCCGCCAACGCGCCGATGGTCGCCAAAATGGAGACGATCGGTCTGGTTCCCGAGCAGCAGTATTACGACCCACCCAACATCAATTTCCTCGACCGGGAAATCATCCGGCTTGCGCCGAAAACTGGCGACTCTCAAAGGGGTCTGCATCTCAGGCGGGAGAAATGAATGGAAACCATCCGTCTAAAATAGTTAATAAATATCAATGTGGTGTACGCTTCCAAATTTTTTTCGGCGCCCCTCTTGAAGCGGCTTTTTCGCTTTCCTAGATCGATTTTCGTCGAGCGCCACCGTGGCTCGATCCAACCGGCGCCGGCAGCGTCCGGCGTTCTACACACCCATGTTGCTCATTGGAGAATGTGGCTATGCGGAACATAGACTTCGACCCCTTCTGGCGGACCAGCATCGGCTTCGACCGGTTGTTCGCCATGATCGACGAGACCCTCGAATCCGAGGATCGCTATCCCCCTTACAACATCGTTCGCACCGGCGAGGACACCTACCGCGTCTCCCTGGCTGTGGCCGGCTTCGCGCCCAACCAGATCGCGGTCACCCAGCACCAGAGCGTGCTGACGGTCGCGGCCCGCCCCTCGGAGAAGGACGACAATGCCGAATACCTCTACCGCGGCATCGCCGGGCGGGCTTTCGATAAGCGCTTTAACCTCGCCGACTTTGTCGAGGTCGAGGGAGCGTCCTTCGAGGACGGCCTGCTGCACATCGATTTAGTCCGGCGGGTGCCCGAGGCGATGAAGCCCCGCCGCATCGAGGTCGGCGTCAAGAAGGCGCCCGGCGAGGGCGGCAACGTCAAGACCATCGAGCACGAGAAGGCCGCCTGAAAGGAGGCGGTCGATGCCAAGGGCGGCCCGGTCGACGGGTCCGGGCCGTCATCGATGTGACATGGAGCGACGTAAATGAAACACGATTTTCGAAAAACCCTCGATCGGGGCGCCGCACGCCGGCTCGGCGGGGGGGCAGACTTCGACGATCTTCTTCATCCGGCGCGGGCGTTCGCCCGTCCGTCGGACGTCGTCGACGACCCCGACCTCACATTGAACGAAAAGAGGGCGATCCTCTCGTCTTGGGCCTCGGACGCGTGCGCCGAGGAGGCGAATCCGCTGCAGCGACGCACCGACGATGGCAGGAACGCGAGTTGGGACGACGTCATGGACGCGCTGAAGGAGCTTGACCTACGGGCGGCCCAGTCCGCCACGATACGCTTCGATCCCGAGCTTTTCTGGTGGCCGCGGCGAGGCCTGCGCCGCGGACCGAGCGGCGGGTCGGATCACGGGTCCCTGCCTGCGTAGGCTCGGCCATGATGAAAATCGCGAAAGCTCTGTCCTTGGCCGTCGCTCGATCCCGGCCAACGACCGCGATCCCAAAGGGGCCGCCGGCCGCGGCGTCACCAATTCCCCATTACTCAAGCAAGATAAGAGGACGAAAATGCAGCACTACGATTTCGCGGTTCTGAACGGTGACGAAACCATTACCGCCATCAAGTCGATCGCGCTCCCGAATTTGAAGGCTGCGTGGTCGCATGTCACCGAAATTGCCAAGACCATAAACGAGCCTGGAAGCCGCGTCCGCGTGACCAATCCCGCCGGTGACGTCGAGATTCTCGCGGGGGTCTCGATCGCGCGCCACGAATTCGCAGATATGCAGGCGGCCTGAAACCCAAACTCAGAACTGATTGCGGCGACGCCGAGTGGCGGCGCCGCAAACTCGATTGCAGCGTAAAAATGCGAGCCGGCTCGGGCCACGCCAGTAAAACCGAAACAACGGGCAGGCGCCGAAACCTGCTATCTGCAACTCTTGCGGTATCTAGCGCAATTGCCCTCGCCTAGCTCATCCTTATGTTCGCAAGCCTGTCGCAAGTGCTCACATCGTCCTCACCGGCGCCGGCCGCCGTCTACGTGGACGCCTCCCAACGCAGCCGCCGACGGCTCCAACCAGCGCCAGCAAGGCCAGCGGCGACGCCTGCAGGGCGATAAGCGTGATCGTTGCGACCGCAAACGTTTTCACAGTGCAGAGATTGTCCTGATGTTGGATGTCAATGCGCAAAGCAGTGTGGCGCCGCGGTGTTCAGTAGCGGATCGGCCCGCCCCGTTCCGCCTCAGCCTCCTGCTCCAACTGAACGAGACGAATCGCGGCGGATCGAGGGCCGGGCGGTACATGGCGGCTTGTGCAGACCTCCTTCTGGCGCACTACGCCATTGGCGCGTAGCCTGAAGGTCCGGCGAATGTCCCCCGCCGCCGGCGAGGCTGATTGAGGCAATGGCCTCGCAAACAACAAAAACCCGCGTCCGGTTTTCACCGTGCGGGGCCCGATCCAATGCGGCTGTACATCCGAGCGCGCCTTGGAATTGAGAGCATAATAGAAGGAACTTGTGTCAAACTGACGACGCTCCGTGTAAGGCCGCATTTAGCTCCAATTGAAGCCCTTCATGTCTGGATTGGAGCTGCGATGACAATTTCGGTGCGGGTTCCATTCCTGGTCTCAATTGCGATTGCGCCCTGGAGTTCGGCGACAAGACCCGTAATGATATTAATTCCGCGCCCTGGTTGCGATGCGAAAGGAGCGGATTTGCCGCTCTCGGTCGGCTGCCCGTTGTCGGCGACGATCAGCGCGATCTTATCGCCATCGCGGCGTTGCAGCACGACGGAAATATCGCCAGTTCCGTCAGGAAATGCGTGTTTAAGAGAATTGGTCACCAATTCGGTTACCAGCAATCCCAACGGAATGGCGAAATCCAGCCCCACTGCCAAAGGGATCGATTGGACGGTGATTTCGACGTCGTCATGAACGCCGGATTCGATGATATTTTTCGACAATACTTTTAAAAATTGCGCGATGTCGAAGGTCTTCAAGTCTTCCGAATGCGTCAATTGCTGATGAACCAAGCCCATGGCGAAGACCCGCTGTCGAACGTTTCTGAGCGCGGCGGCGCCTTCCTCGTTAGCAGTCGCCCGCGCCTGCGCGGCCAGCAGGAGGTCTACGACCTGAAGGTTGTTCTTCACGCGGTGGTAGACTTCCCGGAGGAGAATGTCACGCTGCTCGAGCGCTTTAGCCAAACGGGCGTTGGCCTCCCTGAGCTCCGCCGTCTGTTCCTTGAGGCGTCGTTCAAAATCGCGATCCCCGACATCGGTACGCGATTCGCATTCCCTCAGGGGAGCGGCAGTGCTTTGCTGCTCGATGATCTCCGCTTGGATTTCCGACTTGACGCGTTCCAAACTCGACATGATTTGCTCGCGGCTCGGCTAAAGGAACCCGCCCCAAGGCAGGGAATAGCATAACCTGAAAAAAGAAGATATTGGCTAATCGGTAGCTTGGGATAAGCGGGGTTTGACTGGTCTCCGGATTCAACCTCTCATCGTTTTTAACGACGTCCAAGCTTTCCGGCGGACTTGCGCCGAACCGGTTGCAGTTAATACACCGGCAGGGGCCGGCTAATTTGATCCAAAACAATGCGACAGGACAACACGATGGTAAGTTGACCACATCCCGTAAATTCGACCGTTTCAACTGCGGCGTCCGCGCTCATTTCGCGGAACATTACGGGTGGGAGGAAGGCGATGCTCGAACTTAGCTGGCGTTTAATCGGCCAGGGCGGCGAAATTCGTCGCGAGGCGAATTTTATGATGCCATCCCTGTCGGCCATTTGGCGCGAATTGGCGGTTGTTGCCGACAAATTCGGGCATCCGGGCGAAGTGCTGCAAGTATTAGACCCGCACGGCGATATGATCATCAGAATGGGCGTCGCGACCGCGCGGAGCGCGGCGCGGCGGTAGGTTGCCGGGTAATTCCGCGTTCCTGTGAGATAGGCGCTTAGTCGAGTTCAGGCGGGAGGGGAATTTGCGCCGGGCACGCCGCCAATCGCACCGGTCATCCGGTCGCGAAGCTCCTCAACTTCCGTCTTCAGCGCGGCGGGCGTTAAGCGCTGCCGACGTGCTTCTTCCTTCGCGGCTGCGGCTGCGTTTTGCAACTGGGCGCCGATGGAGTCCGCGTGTCCCGATTGCATGGCGTTTTCAGCGGCATCCCCGAGCACGCGCTCCTCGGTCTTTGTAAGCGGCAGGGAGGCCGCCATCGCGGCGCCGACGGCGAAAGCGCCCGCTGCCAGCAGCAAGGGTTGCCGGTCCAACATTTGGCCAAATTGCGACCGGGCCGAACTCGTAAGGTCCGCCACAGCCCGCGAACTGGTCGTGCGCAGCGTCCCGCCCATGGAGCCCGCCAGATCGCCGGCCTGGTTCATTCCTGAACCGACCGCCTCGCTGGCGCGGCTCGCCGCCGAGGCGGCTATGTCGGCCGCCTGCCGCGCCGCGCTCGCGCCTACGTTTGCGGCGTATTCACTTGCGCTACCAATCGCCTCGCCGGCAGACCGAGCCATATCGGCCATGACGGAGCCCGCGCTCAGGGCGCGGCCGGCGGCTGCAGGCGCCTGGGTCCCAAGCCGCAGCGAGCGATCGCCCGCAAACAACCAGGCGAGGCCCATGCCGACGAGCGCCGCGGCAAGCGGATTTTCCCGCGCCGTATCGATCACGCTCGACGCGAAGCCCGGCCGGCTGCGGGTATATGTTTGATCGCTCATCGCACCATCTCCCTGACGGCTTCGCGGTCCCGCCGTATCTCATCGATCGTGGTCCTGGGTTTCAGCTGTTCGCCCGACAGGCGTCCCATGCCGATCCCCATCGCGATACAGGCCAGGATGGTCGCCCCCGCGCCGGTGATGAGATACGAAACCCCAGGCGAGAAGCCGAGCCCCATCACTCCCGCAGCAATCGCTAGAAGTATGAGCGTAAGCGCCGGCATTAGGATCACCGCGCCTGCGATGATCATGGCGGCTCCGCGCCCGACCTGCGCTATTTTTTCCGTGATCTCGGCGCGAGCCAGCGCCATCTCGTTGCTCAGCAAGCCAGAAGCCTGGTGCAGCGCCGAACTGACGAGTTCGCGAAGAGATTTGAGTTCGCTTTGCAAGTCGCTCATGTTTGCTCCGTCGCTTCACATGCCCAGACCGTTATCCCCGCCAGCCGGCTGACGCGCGCCGCTGTCGCTGGCGGCCCCGTGGTCGATCGTTCCCGGCTCGTCCGTGCCGCCCAGCCCGGGTCCGCTCGCACGCCCCGCATCTGCCGGCGAACCCGTCAAGCTGCTCTGTCCGCTTCCCGATATCATGGGCGCGGCGGCGCCCTTCAGGAGCCGCGTGACGCCGAAACCGGCAAGCATGGACAGGCCAACGAACAGAGTCGGCTGGCGCCTCGCGAAATTTTGCGTCTCAGTGATAAGCTCCGAGAAATCGCCATTGCGCACCGTCTCTGCGACATTGTCGACCCCGGAGGCCGCCGTACGAATGTAGTTCGCCGCGAACGGGACCTGGTCGAACTCGCGCGCTGCGCGCCGGATCGACTCGGCGATCCCGGAAAGGTACTCCGCTCCGGCGCGCTTCTGATCCTGCGCCTTCTCCATGATCTTGTCGCGGCCCTGCGAGGCGAGGTCAGCGGCCTGCGTCCTTAGCGCGTCAACGGTCTCCGAAGCGGCGTCTTGCGCACGCTCCGCCATGTCGCGACCCGCCGACATAGCCTGGTCGCCCAAACCCTGACTGGAAGATGGGCCCTGTCCAGGAAAGCTCTGCGTTGATGATTCCCGCGTTGCTCGGGACCCGCCCTGAAAGCTGCCGCGCCCATAGTCGGGGCCGATTTCTTTCGGTCGCGCGGGGTTGAAGCCCGGCGGATCATTGGTGTTCTGCATATTAACCTCCTGCGGGATTGGGGCTGTCGTTTTGTCCGTCCGCGCGCGAGAGCGCCGCGTCGGCGGCGGCTTCCGCCACCTTGAGAGCGCGCTCGCCGAAATCGCGCGCAGCCTCGGCTATGGCCTGAGGCGTGAGGCCCTGCTGACTCGTCCGCTCGTGGATCTGCTCCACAGCTTCAGTCGCCGTGGTCACGCCTTGGGATTCTGCGTCGCGCAGTCGCCGACGCGGATCGCCGCCCGCGGTCTCCGTAAGGCGGGCTTCCGCGCGCGTCACGGGAAGCGCGCTCGCTACGAGCCCACCTGCCGCCATTCCGATAGCGGCAGCCATCATTGAATTTTCGCGCGCCCAGTTGGCCAGAGCGACGGCAGTAGCGTTCGTCGAGCCCACTGCGTTCCCACCCAGGTCCCGCGCACTTGATGTCAGGCCGTGCGCGGCGTCCCGCATGTCGCGCTGGGACGCAGCAATTCCATCCGCAATGTCAGAACGGGTCTGGGCTGCATACTGGCTGGCGGCGCCGGCCGTCTCGCTCACGCTGCTGCGGATAGAGGCTCCGACGCTCGCGAGTGTGTCCGCCGAATGCTTGCGCCAGTCTTGAGCCATGCGCTGTCCCTGTTCAGCGAGATCTCCAGCGCCCTCGGTCGCTCTACGCGATAGATCGCGGCCTGCCTCGGAACTCATCAGGAAGAGGCCCGCCCCGATCATCATTAGGGGCGCCGGGATACGCCTGGCGATCGCCATGCCCGGATATGCGGCAATCGCGGCTACGGCGGCGGCCTGGAGAGGATTTCGACGCGCGGCCTCCAACATGTCTTCGCCCCGCGCACGCACGTAATCGCCGATGTTTGCTTTGATCGTCCGGGGCGCGATTTTGGCGCTTAGATCGGAGGTCGCGTCGCTTACGGCGTCACGGATCTGATGCACGGACTGCGTGAGTTCGCGCCGACTGCGCTCCGCCTCCCGCTTGAGATTTTCAACACTACGCGAGTCGCTGCTGTGCGGCACTTGATGACCTCCATTTAATGGCTAACTTCAACACTTGTAACGTAATTTCGTTCCGACGCGGCGGCGTCCGACAATTGCGCTAGATACCGCAAGAGTTGCAGATAGGAGGTTTCGGCGCCTGCCCGTTGTTTCGGAAGCCTTCCCTGGAAGGAATTCGCGCACTCGTTTCGTCCAGCGCTATCATTGCCGTGAGCGGGGGGCCGTCGTCATCATGAAGCGCTTGGTTCTTGCCTTGTTGTCGATCCTGGTGGTGGCCTGGCCCGCCTTTTCCAAGGCGCAGGATAGTTCCGAGAGCCGCTCCGTCATCGCGCGACAGCCGACGTTGTCATTGCCTGGAACGATTCGCTGGACGGGCGACTTCGACGGCATGTTGAAGCGCCGGGTCGTCCGCATTCTGGCGCCGAGATCGTTCAGGCGGCGCGTATGCGGCGCGCGCAGCGGCTTCTGGCCACCAGCAAAGCGCCGGTGGCGGAAGTGGCGCTGCGCGTCGGCTATGCTGACCCGTCGAATTTCCATCGCGCTTTCGTGGCTTTGACCGGAATGACCCCGGGACAATTCCGCACGAATTCGCGGGAGTTGGCGCCGGTGGATTGACCGGCCCAGCGCATAGAAGTGAGCTTGTGACCGAAGATCGCCGGATACTTCTCAACCGATTTCGTCTGAACGACGTCGTGGCGAAAGTCGCCGGCGTTCGATGGACATCGAGGAACTGGCTGGCGGCGCGCGGACTGGTCGAACGCAATTTTCTCGATCGCGACAGCGAATTGAGCCTCGACCTCGGCGCC
>NZ_JBKQOU010000142.1:0-9120 GCF_052145335.1 Rhodoblastus sp. | reverse complement strand
CAGCCCGAAAGCAGCTTGGCGCAATGGTTCCGGCAACGGGTGGGTGAGCTTCAAGGGCGAACCCGCCGCATCGCCATCGTCGCCATGGCGCGCAAATTGTTGATCGCGGTCTGGCGGTTTGCCAAATTTGGCAAAAGAACGGCCAGGTTCGTCAATGGGCAAAGCGCGGAACGCGACCTCGTCAGCCCGCCGACCAGCGTTATGAAAACGCTTATCTCTTTGGCGCCATCTGCCCGTCGCGCGGCGTCGGCGCGGCCCTGGCGCTGCCCTATGCCGACACCGAGGCGATGCAGATGCATCTGGACGAAATCTCTTGTCGCGTCGCGCGCGGCGCTCACGCCGTCCTGCTCCTCGACCGCGCTGGGTGGCATACGACCGACAAGCTCAACATCCCGAAAAATATGACGATGATCTTCTTGCCGTCGCGCTCGCCGGAACTGAACCCAGTCGAAAATGTCTGGCAGTATCTGCGCGCCAACTGGCTTTCGAACAGGGTTTTCGAAACCTACGACGACATCATCGCCGCCGCCTGCGATGCATGGAACGAACTCACCGCCGCGCCAGACGTCATCAACTCAATCGGCATGCGCCAATGGGCGCGCATCGGTCATTCATAAAGGCCGTTGGTATTACGCCTCGTCTTCCTGACGGGTGGTCTTTTCCAATTGTTCGGCCACCTCCCGGCGCAGGTGACGGCGCAGTTCGGCGGCGTGATTGCGCTTTTTCTCGACCGCCGTATCGATTTCAAGTTCCGGAACGGCGGCCGGCCTGCTCTCGTCATCCACCGCGACCATGGTGAAATAGCAGGAATTGGTGTGGCGGCGCGTCCCCTTGCGTATGTCCTCGGCCTCGACGCGGATGCCGATTTCCATCGACGTGCGGCCGACGTGGTTGACGCTCGCCAGAAAGGTGACCAGTTCGCCAACATGGACCGGCTCCTTGAACGTCACCTGATCGACCGACAAAGTGACCGCATAACGTCCCGAAAAGCGCGAGGCGCAGGAAAAGGCGACCCGGTCCAGAAGGTTGAGCAGTGCGCCCCCATGCACCTTGCCCGAAAAATTCGCCATATCCGGGGTCATCAAAACCGTCATCACAAGTTGGCGCGCATCGCTCATCTGGACCTCGCTGGCGTCGGCATCCTGGCCGCGTTCAAGATTATAGCCGCATTCATTCCCTTACGCGCCTTCGACGTGACAAATCGTCGCGCTTGACCCTTTCGTGACACAGGCGTAATCGCGGCGTCGGGACACTTCGCCCCAACGCGAGGCGCCCATCTGGGAGGATGGATATGACGAAACCTGCCGCCAAACCTGCCAATCTGCCGAAAAACCCCAATTTCTCTTCCGGCCCCTGCGCCAAGCGTCCCGGCTGGTCGCTCGATGCGCTGAAAGACGCGCCGCTCGGCCGTTCGCATCGCGCCAAGATCGGCAAGGCCAAGCTGAAACTCTCCATCGATCTCACCCGCGAGATTTTGCAGGTTCCGGCCGATTACCGTATCGGCATCGTGCCCGCCTCCGACACCGGCGCGGTGGAAATGGCGATGTGGTCGCTGCTTGGCCCGCGCGGCGTCGACGCTCTCGCCTGGGAAAGCTTTGGCGAGGGCTGGGTCACCGACATCGTCAAGCAACTGAAGCTCAAGGACGCCCGCGTCCTCAAGGCGCCCTACGGCGAAATCGTCGATCTCGCCTCGGTCAATTTCGACAATGACGTCATCTTCACCTGGAACGGCACCACTTCCGGCGTCCGCGTCCCCAACGGCGACTGGATTCCCGCGGACCGCAAGGGCCTGACCATCGCCGACGCCACTTCCGCCGCCTTCGCGCAAAAACTCGATTGGGCGAAACTGGATGTCGTCACCTTCTCCTGGCAGAAGGCGCTCGGCGGCGAGGCGGCCCATGGCGTGCTGATCTTGTCGCCCCGCGCGGTCGAGCGGCTCGAATCCCATTCGCCCGCCTGGCCGATGCCGAAAATCTTTCGCATGACCAAGGGCGGCAAGCTGATCGAAGGGGTTTTCGAAGGCGAGACCATCAACACCCCGTCCATGCTCTGCGTCGAAGATTATATCGACGCGCTGATGTGGGCGAAAAGCATCGGCGGTCTCGACGGACTGGTCGCCCGCGCCGACGCCAACACCAAGGTTCTGGCCGACTGGGTCGCCGGGAGCGGCTGGGCCGCCTTTCTCGCCAAGAATGAGGCGATTCGCTCCAACACTTCGGTGTGCCTGAAAGTGGTCGATCCGGCCATTGTCGCCCTCCCCGCGGATGCGCAAGCGGCCTTCGCCAAGAAGCTGGCCTCGCTGGTCGAGAAGGAAAAGGCCGGATACGACATCGGCGCCTATCGCGATGCGCCTCCCGGCCTGCGCGTCTGGTGCGGCGCGACAGTGGAGGCAGACGATGTCGCCGTTTTGACGGAATGGCTCGACTGGGCCTTCGCATCCGCCAAGGCCGAACTCGCGGCCGCCTGAGTCCAACCACGTCATTGCGAGGAGCGTAGCGACGACGCAATCCAGAAGCCGCAAGCTGGGTCTGGATTGCTTCGCTTCGCTCGCAATGACGGCGCTAGAACCCAAAGCAAAATAAAAATCAAATCGTTTCATTCCCGGAGGGATGCGCCATGTCGCCTCGTGTATTGATTTCCGACGCCCTTTCGCCGGCCGCCGTCGCTATTTTCAAGGAGCGTGGCGTCGAGGTCGATTTCCAGCCTGCGCTCGGCAAGGACAAGGAAAAACTGGCCGCGATCATCGGCGATTATGACGGCCTCGCCATTCGCTCGGCAACCAAGGTCACGCAAAAAATTCTCGAAAACGCCAAAAACCTGAAAGTCATCGGCCGCGCCGGCATTGGCGTGGACAATGTCGATATTCCCGCCGCCACCGCGCGCGGCGTGATCGTGATGAACACGCCCTTCGGGAATTCCATCACCACCGCCGAACACGCCATCGCCATGATGTTCGCCCTGGCGCGCGAAATTCCCGCCGCCGACGCCTCGACCCAGGCCGGCAAATGGGAAAAGAACCGTTTTATGGGCGTCGAAATAACGGGAAAGACGCTTGGCATTATCGGCTGCGGCAATATTGGCGCGATCGTCGCGGAACGGGCCCTGGGCCTGAAAATGAGAGTGATCGCCTTCGATCCCTTCCTGTCGCCGGAACGGGCGCAAAATCTCGGCGTCGAAAAGGTCGAGTTGCCCGATCTGCTGGCGCGCGCCGATTTCATCACGCTGCACACGCCGATGACCGCGCAGACCAGGAACATTCTCTCCGCCGAAAATCTGGCGAAAACCAGGAAGGGCGTTCGCATCATCAATTGCGCGCGCGGCGGACTGGTCGATGAGAAGGCTTTGCGCGCGGCGCTCGACGCGGGCCGGGTCGCCGGCGCCGCCTTCGACGTTTTCGTCGAGGAGCCGGCGGTCAACAATCCGCTGTTTGGCCATCCGAATGTTGTCTGCACGCCGCATCTCGGCGCCGCCACCAATGAGGCGCAGGAAAATGTCGCGCTGCAGGTCGCCGAACAGATGGCCGACTATCTGACGCGAGGCGCCATTTCCAACGCCGTCAACTTCCCGTCGATCACGGCGGAAGAGGCGCCGCGCCTGAAGCCGTTCATCGCCCTGGCGGAAAAGCTCGGCTCCTTCGCCGGTCAATTGACCGAAGCGGGGGTGAAGAAACTGACCATCACCTACGAAGGCCACGTCGGCGAGTTGAAGACCAAGGCTTTGACGGCGGCGGCGGTGGCGGGCTTCCTGCGGCCGATGCTGTCGGATGTAAACGTCGTTTCCGCGCCGGTGGTCGCCAAGGAGCGCGGCATCGTCATCGATGAAGTAACCCGAGCCGCCGAAGGCGATTACGATTCCCTGATCACTTTGACGGTCGAAACGGAAAAACAGACCCGTTCCGTCGCCGGAGCGGTATTCAACGACGGCAAGCCGCGCATTGTCGAGATCAAGGGCATCAAGGTCGATGCCGAATTTTCGCCCGCGATGATTTATGTGTCCAACGAGGACAAGCCTGGATTCATCGGCCGTTTCGCCGGCCTGCTCGGCGATGCGGGGGTCAATATCGCGACTTTCGCATTGGGCCGCGACGCGGAAGGCGGATCGGCCATCGCATTGGTCGGGATCGACGGGGAGGCGCCGGACGTTGTTTTCGCTCAGATTCTCGCACTTCCGGGGGTCAAGCAGGCCAAGGCGCTGAAATTCTAGGGGCCGTGCCAATCCGAATGAATCGGATTGGGACTGTAGTTTTTTGTTTTTACGCGTTTTCTTAACGCGAACCGGAACTCGCTTCGCTTGAAAACGCTCCGATGCCTTACAAGGCTTGACTTCGCAGTGCGAAATAGCCAGTTTCCGCGGGCGTCGGTCATCCACTCGGGGTGACGGGCTTTTCCGGCTTTGCGCCCAAAAGAATCGGACCATGGCCAGCTATCTCGATTTCGAAAAGCCCGTCGCCGAACTCGAAGCCAGGGTCGAAGACCTGAGGGCCTTGTCGGAGCGCGAGGATTCACCGCCTATCGCCGAGGAGCTGAGCAAGCTGCAGGCCAAGGCGACCAAGGCGCTGGCGGAAATTTACGCCAGTCTCACCCCCTGGCAGAAGACCCAGGTCGCTCGCCATCCGCAGCGCCCGCATTGCCTCGACTACGTCGCCGGCCTGATCGAGGATTTCACACCTCTCGCCGGCGACCGCAAATTCGGCGAGGACGAGGCGATGGTTTGCGGCCTGGGCCGTTTTCGCGGCCAGCCGGTCGCGGTGCTCGGCCAGGAAAAGGGCGCCGACACGGCCTCGCGGCTGAAGCATAATTTCGGCATGGTCAAGCCGGAGGGCTATCGCAAGGCCGTCCGGATCATGGAACTGGCCGATCGTTTCGGCCTGCCGGTTCTGTCCTTCGTTGACACGGCGGGCGCTTTTCCCGGCGTCGAGGCGGAGGAGCGCGGCCAGGCCGAGGCCATCGCGCGCGCCACCGAGGCGGCGCTGGTGCTGGGAACGGCCAATGTCGCCGTGGTGATCGGCGAGGGCGGCTCCGGCGGCGCGTTGGGGATTGCCGCCTGCAACGTCGTTCTGATGCTGGAAAACGCCATTTACACCGTCGCTTCGCCGGAAGCCTCCGCCTCGATCCTGTGGCGCGATTCGTCTCGCGCGCAGGACGCGGCGACGAACATGAAGATCACCGCCCAGGACCTGCTCAAGTTCGGCATTATCGACGGCATTGTCACAGAGCCGCTCGGCGGCGCCCACCGCGAACCGGAGGGCGCCATACGCGCCACTGGCGACGCCATGGAAGCCGCGTTGAAAAGGTTTGCCGGGCTTTCGGCGAAAGCCGTGCGCGCCGCGCGCGAGGAGAAATTCCTTGCCATGGGGCGTAAGTTCTGATCGGCGGCGCAAGCCCGAGGACGTGTTTCCAGGGCCGCGGGCTTGCGTATTGTTTACGATTCCTTCACCATGGCGGCGGATCGTCCGCATTCCTTTAAAGGAAGGTGTAAGCTTAATGGGGTTATACCTCGGGAAATGCGGCGCGAAATTGCATCCCTTGCGGGGTTCGCTTCGAGACCGCCTTTCGATTCGATGGAATATGATCATGAGCGGTCTTTTCAAGTCCGGCGATCTTCACAGCGCCACTTTTCTGCGTAAATCGGCGTTGGCCGGGGTCGCGATCAGCGCTTTGACCGCGCTTTCCGGCTGCAACGATGTGCAGGACACCCGCGCCATGCAGGCGCTGTCGAACGAGACGCTGGGCCTTATGGCGGAAAAGGGCGTTTCCCCCACCGCGCCCATGCTGATCCGCGCCTACAAGAAGGAATCGGAGCTGGAAGTCTGGAAAATGCGTCCGGACGGCTCCTATGTGCTTTTGAAAACCTTCCCGATCTGCCGTTGGTCCGGCCAGCTTGGCCCCAAGACCCACGAAGGCGACCGTCAGTCTCCCGAGGGATTCTATACGATCACTCCGGCGATGATGAATCCCCATTCGTCCTATTATCTCTCTTTCAACGTCGGCTATCCCAACGCCTATGACCGCGCGCATGGCGCGACTGGGGGTTCGGTGATGGTCCATGGCGTGTGCTCGTCGTCCGGCTGTTTCTCGATGACCGACGCCCAGATCGCCGAAATTTACGCGATTGCGCGCGAATCCTTCGCCGGCGGCCAGCACGGCATCCAGATGCAGGCCTATCCCTTCCATATGAATCCGAAAAATCTCGCCAAATATCGGCTCGACCCGAACATGCCGTTCTGGAAGGAGCTGAAAAAGGGCAATGATCATTTCGAGGCGACCAAGCATGACGTCATGGTCGCTGTCTGCGGCCGCCATTATGTTTTCGACGCCCAGCCCGCCAATGGCCAGCATCTGGATCCGGAAGCCGCCTGCCCGCCGTTGAAGCTCGATCAAGAGATCGAGGCCAAGGCCGCCGCACGCGAGCATGCCGACGAGGTCGCGGTGGCGGAACTGGTCGCCAAGGGCACACGCCCGGTGCGGCTGGTCTACCAGGACGGCGCCCAGCATCCGGCCTTCGCCCATCGCATCGCCGAGGTCAGCCGGCCGGACGCGCTGGTCCCGCCGGTCGAACTGGCGCTCGACGATCCCAATCCACGCTGGAACGCCAGGGCGCAGCACGCCCCGACGGCGATGGCGGCTCAGCTCGCCCAGCTTCAGACGAGCGTGCAGGGGCCGCAAACGGAACAGCCGGAACCTCAAGCCGAGGCCCAGCAACCGACTTACGCGGCTTCCGAACCGCTGGCGGCCGCGCGGGCGCAAGGCGACAAGCTCGCGGGCATGATCGGGTCTTTCGGCAAGCGCGATGCGGTATCCGCCGCGCCGCCGACGCCGGAAACCAACCAGAACGCTGCCCGCAACGAGGATGCGACCGCCACGGTCGCAGCTCCGGCCAAGCCCGCGACCACCGCGGTCACACCGGTGGCCAAGCCTGATGCGGCGAAGCCAGTCGCTCGCAAGACCGTCATCCCCAAGACCGCCGCCGCCAAGCCGACGGTCAAGCCTGCCGCCGACAAGCCGCAGGCAGGGCTGCCCAGCATCCAGAAAGTGGCCAGCGTTCCGGCGCCGGCCGCCGAGACGGTCGCGACCGCGGCGACGCTGCGCTGATCGCGCGGCGCCTTGTTACGATACCGATGATTTGATCGGGGTCAGGCCTCGGCTTGCTCGCCGTTCACCCGGGCGATCAGCGTCGGCGAGGGCTTGAAGGTCAGCACCCGGCGCGCCTCGATCTTAGCCTCGACGCCGGTGCGCGGGTTGCGGCCAACGCGCTCGCGCTTGGAGCGGATGTGAAAAGCGCCGAAGGAGCGCAGCTTTACCGGCTCGTCGCGCAACAAGGCGGCGGCGATTTCTTCCAGAGTGATTTCGAAAACGTCGCGGGCCTGCGCGCGCGACAAAGATGGACAAGCGGTATAAACGGCGTCGAGCAGTTCGACCCGCGTCGTAGTCTTGCCGAGAGAAGACGCAGGAGCGGGAGCGGAACCCACGGAATCCCCGCGGGCTTTGTCCGCGGCAACCGGTTCGGAAGAAATCAGCTTCTTGTATTGACGCAGGTTCATGAGCCCCTCCGGGCCGAGCAAAAAAACTATCGCCTTTTTTGTATCGATTGCAAACAGCTTAATTGCTGCGACGGGATGTTACGCCAAGTTTGCGCGAAAGTGGCTATCGTCATGTTATCTCGTGACTAATTTTAGTGCTTGAGCGGCGCGCCGCAAGGGTGAAGCTGCTTTTTTATTAGAATGCCAGTTGGCGCTTGAGCGAGAGCCGTTTTCGACGCGCTTCGGGCGCCCGCGCGGAATTGCGCGAAAAAGGCCGCCTCTCGGCGACCTTCTTTGTTTTTACTTTGCTTTTTTGGCGAAGCTGGATCAGAAATCCATGCCGCCCATGCCGCCGCCCGGGGGCATGGCGGGCGCCGTTTCCTTCTTCGGCGCTTCGGTGATCGTCGCCTCGGTGGTGACGATCAAGCCAGCAATCGAAGCGGCGTCCTGGATGGCGGTGCGCACGACCTTGGTGGGATCGATGATGCCCGCCTTGACCATGTCGACGTATTCGCCGGTCTGGGCGTCGAAGCCGAAGTTATAATCCTTCGATTCGATCAGCTTGCCGACCACGACCGCGCCATCGGCGCCGGCATTGTCGACGATCTGGCGCGCCGGGGTCTGGATGGCCTTGCGCACGATCTCGACGCCGGTCCTCTGATCGGCATTGGCGGTGACAACGCCGTTCAGAGCGGCGATCGAGCGGAGCAGGGCGACGCCGCCGCCGGGCAGCACGCCTTCTTCCACCGCCGCGCGGGTGGCGTTGAGGGCGTCTTCGACGCGGTCCTTCTTTTCCTTCACTTCGACTTCGGTCGCTCCGCCGACGCGAATGATCGCGACGCCGCCGGCGAGCTTGGCCAGACGCTCCTGCAGCTTTTCACGGTCGTAGTCCGAGGTGGTTTCCTCAACCTGCGCTTTGATCTGGGCGATGCGGGCCTCGATGTCGGCCTTGGCGCCCGAGCCGTCGACGATGGTGGTGTGCTCCTTGTCGAGACGCACCTTCTTGGCGCGACCCAGCATGGCCAGCGTCACGTTCTCCAGCTTGATGCCGATGTCTTCCGACACGACCTGGCCAGCGGTGAGGATCGCGATATCCTCCAGCATGGCCTTGCGGCGGTCGCCGAAGCCGGGGGCCTTGACGGCGGCGATCTTGAGGCCACCACGCAGCTTGTTGACGACGAGAGTGGCCAGCGCTTCGCCTTCGACATCCTCGGCGACGATCAGCAGCGGCTTGCCGGTCTGGACGACGGCTTCGAGCACCGGCAGCAGCGGCTGCAGGGTCGAGAGCTTCTTCTCGTGGATAAGGATATAGGGGTCTTCCAGCTCGGCGATCATCTTCTCGGCATTGGTGATGAAATAGGGCGAGAGATAGCCGCGGTCGAACTGCATGCCTTCGACGATGTCGGTTTCGGTTTCGAGGCTCTTGGCCTCTTCGACCGTGATCACGCCTTCATTGCCGACCTTCTGCATCGCCTTGGCGATTTCCGAGCCGATGAAGGTGTCGCCATTGGCCGAAATCGTGCCGACCTGGGCGATTTCGTCGTTGGAGGTGACTTTTTTCGAGTTCTTCTTGAGGTCGGCGACGATGGCTTCGACAGCCA
>NZ_JBKQOU010000141.1:0-4403 GCF_052145335.1 Rhodoblastus sp. | reverse complement strand
CGTCAATGTCGGCAAAGGCGCGAACCATGGCGTCAGCCCCGGTATTCGGCAAGGCGCGGACGCAGGCCGATGAACGCGAGGAGCCAAACCAGCGCGACAAGGACGCCGAGAATATAGGGCGCCTTGACCAGATCGCCCGCGGCCCTCGCCGCATTGTCCTCAAAAGCCATCTGGTTGATATCGATCAGCAGACCGAGTTCCTGATTGACCTTGGCGAAAGCGTAATTGCTCTCACCCGGATTTTCGCCGAGATCGAGCGCGAGCGCGGCCGCCCGGTTTCCGGCGGCGTCGAGCGCACGGATCTTCTGGTCTATGTCGACGTAGTTTTTCAGCAGCGGGAACAGATTGACCGCCTCCTCGCATTCATGCTCGAAAGTGACATTGTTCACTTCGTCGCCAATATAGCCAGCGTTTTGGATCCGCGCGCCGGGATCGTCGAAGCGGCAGCCTCGGGCGCGGTAGAGGATGGCCCGGTTGACCAGCGCCGCACGTACCTGCGGATCGAGAAAACCGCCGCCCGCGATCTGGCCGATGCGGGCGGAAAAACTTGCGCCGTAGTCGGATTTGCGCGCCGGATCGAGCAGAAAATAGCTCTCATCGGCATTGGCGGCGTAAAGCGTCGCGCGCGCTTTCCATAGCGCGCGCACGCTGTCGAAAGCGTCCTCCTTGGCGATGCGCAAATGATCCGCGCTCGCCAGTAGGCCCGTTCCCAGCATCAGCACGCCGGCGACCAGAACCAGGCTCGCCGCGGCCATGCCGGGATTGAGGCTGCGCCGCATGCGCCGCGCTAGAACGATTTGCAGCGCGAGCAGCACTGCTAGCGGTGCCATCGCAGCGAGCACCAGCAGCGGCGGATTACGCAAGCCCGCCATTTTGCGCGCCGCCCAGCTTTTTTCCAGCGCCTTGTCATTAACGCCGTTCAGAGCTTCAGCCGCTGGCGCGAGCTGGTCGGAAATCAGCGTTCCCGCGTGGCGCAGCAGCGCCAGCGTCGCTTCGGGCGGCGTCTGCATACTCGGATCGCCATGAATCGCCCGCGCCTGTCCGATCAGATCGGCGTATCGCTGCAGAGAAGCGGCGATTTCGACGATCGGTCCGCGCTCGGCATCGCCGAAGGTGATGTTCTGCGCGGCGGTGACGAGATAATCCGACAGCACCCGCTGCTGGGCCTCGAAATCGCGCCAGGCCTGCTGCGCCGCGGGACCGCGCAACAGCGCGGCGTTTACGGCGCTGGCGTCGAGTGCGGCGAGGCTGGCGCGGATCTGTTGCGCCGCTATCACCGAAGGCGCGGTGTCGCGGGTGATGGTTTGCACGCCGTTCTTCGTCTCGTGAATCATCAAGCCAAGCCCCGCGCCGAAGACGAGCAGCAGGACCCCGAGCAAAGCCAGCCCCCCGCGCAAAAGCGCGGGTGTCGCTATTTTGTAAGTGGCCATGGAGGTGGTTTTCTCGGCGAACAGGGCCGGAAGGCTCGGAGCGTTCGTGGTCATGGCTTTCAGCGCGCCCTCACGGTGATGCGCGTCCAGCGGCCGAGTTTGATCACATCGCCCGAGGCCAAAGCCACAGGAATGCCGGCGGCGATGGGCGCGTCATTGACCACCGTGCCGTTGGTCGAATTGAGGTCGAGCAAGATCGGATCGCCATCGGCAGTGAAGGAGATTTTGGCGTGACGGCTCGATACGCCCTCGTCGTCCAGTGGCAATTCGGGATGGTCGCGCCCGCCCTTGCGACCGATGCGCATTTCCGCCAGATCAAGCGGGAAGGTCAGGGTTGGACGCGGCGCGATTTGGCTCGCATCGAGTCCGGGATCGACGCTGGCATCGAATTCGATCACAACATACCAGGCGCCCTTGGGCTCGCCCAGCGTGGTGGCTTTCTGCACATCGGCGGTTCGCGCTCCGGTCGGAAGCGATGGCGGATCAGCCGAAACGGGCAGCTGCGAGGCGGCGGTGACGGGCGAAAAGGATTTCCCGGCCTTGAAATTATAGCGGCAAACGCCGCACCATTCGTCCTGTGCATCGCGCGGCGTGCCGCAATCGGGACAGAGTGTCGCCGTCGCCGCTGAGGCTGGCGCCGCGCCAGGATGCATGTTCGCGCCACATTCCGAACACCAGTCGGGATCGGTGGAGGCGCAGCCGTTCTTGGGACAGGGATAGGTCGCCATGTGCGTTCCGGTTTTCAGGAGCTTTTGGTTGGCGCGCGCCGGACGGTGCGTGTCGCGGAAACTTCGGCGTCAAGCAGATCGACCTTGTTGACGCCAGCGCGCAACCGCACCGTGCCCTGGTCGGCGTCCACCACATCGACGATTTTCTTCAGCCGCACGGTGGCCTCGTCATTGCCGCTTTGCTGCGCCAGCTGGATGGCGCGGCCGAGCTTGACAGTGGCAGTCTGGGCGTCGCCGCGGTCCAGCGCCGCCAGCCCCTCGCGCTGCGCTTGCGCCAATTCCGCCTGGCCAGTGAAATGGGCCACGTGCGGATCGATCAACGCGGTCTGGCGGTCGTCGTCGCTCCAGGTCACGGTGATCGCGGGCTGGTTCTCAACCGTGTCGCCGGTCACCACCGCCGTCCGCGCCACGCGCAATTGCTCGCCGATGGCGCCGGGCTGTTTCAGCTCCAGCACGATATGATAATCGCGCTCCTCCGTGCCCCAGGCGCCGGTCGGGTAGTCAAAGGTGCGCTCGTCCTGCGCGATGACCTGGCCGGTGAGGTCGACAATGGTCGGCGACATTTGCCGGACCGAAACGACGCGGGCCATTTTCGGCGGCACGATGAAGCGCAGGCGCACATTCGCCGCGCGCAACGCCGCTGCGCGGCCAAAGGTGTCGCGCAGATCGGCGGCCATGGCCTCACCATTGGCGACGATCTTGGCCTCGCCCAGCAGAGCCTCTGCAATCTGCAGCAATTGCTGCGGCTGCCAGTCCTCGCCGATCCCCCGACACTGGCACTGGAAACGGCCTTTGATCCGTCCCAAAACCTTTTCGAGCACGCCTGGCTCGTCGGTGTTCTCGCCATCCGTGAACAGATGCGAGACTCGAACGGTTTGTTCGCCGCGGCTGAATAATCTGTCGGCTGCCTCCAGGGCGGCCGCCATGGAGGTGCCGCCGCGGGCTTCAAGGCGCGAGACGGCTCGATCCGCCTCGGCGCGGGTCCCTATATTGGCCTCCGACATGGGCGCAACAACCCTGGCCTCATTGTGAAAGCTGAGGATGAAAAAGCGTATTCCGTCGGGAATGCGGGCGATAGCCGAGCGCACGGCGAGTTTGGCCGACGTGATCTTGCCACCCTCCGACATGGAGCCGGAACAATCGATGATGAGACCATATTCGAGCGGCCCGGTCTGGGCCTGCTGGACGCCGAGATCGGCGCGAGCCTTGACGATGACATCCACACGGGTCTGGCACATCGGCAGATAAGCGTTGCAATGCGGTTCAAGAATAAAGGTCATGGGCTAATTCCGTTGTGGAGCGGCTTCTTGCGCCGTGGCCGCACGGTGCGCGGAATAGGACAGGCCCTGGATCACGGCGTCGCGAATTTCGATGAGCTTGCGATTGCTCTCGGCGCGGCTCGCCGCATTGGCCGCGTCGATCTGGGCCCCGGCCTCCAGGGTTTTCATCAGCCGTTCGACCCGGACGGACAGATCCTCAATTTCGGCGGTCGCGCCAGCCTGACTGCGTTTGGCATTGAGATAGACATTGTCGAGCGCGTCAGCGTTGGCCTCAGACAGCTGACGGCGCATCTCGCGGCGTAATTCCGTCGACTTCTGCGCCTGGCCAATATGGTATGACGCGACCAGCCGGCCAATGGCGCTGGCGAGATCCGGTATATCGTTCTGGATCGTGTCGATTGTGTTGGAAATCTCGATCCGCGCCGCTGATTGCCGCGCCCGTATATCGGGCATCGCCAGCAATTTCTCGACGAAACTTACCCTGGCATTGATCAGCCGCGTCTCCATAATGGAAATATTCTCGCCAAGATCGCGAAGTTTTTGCAATTTGAAGGGATCGCGGTCGCCATTCAGCAAGTCCTCGCGTTGCGCTGCGAAGTTTTCGCGCGCCTCGCCCACGGCCAGCTGACAAGCGGCGATATGGGTCATCATTTCGCGCAGCACCCGCTCGGTTGCGATCTCCTGCTCCTCCAGTTGCTGATGAACAGCGCGCAGCCGCGTGACTTCTTTTTGGGCGCGGTTGCGGATGCGTCCCAGTTCGCCGACCAGACTCTGGTGGGTGAGCTGGAAATGGCGGATCGCCGAGACGTAAGGCCCAACCAGCGGCAACTGACCGAAATGTGCCGCCACCCAGTCTTCGCCTTTGGCCTCGCGGCGCATTTTGGTGAGATTGGCGGCCTTGATTTGACGCGACAATTCGAGAATGAGCCCCGCAGCCTCGCCAGTTTCATAGACGGCGACGGCGG
>NZ_JBKQOU010000140.1:0-55206 GCF_052145335.1 Rhodoblastus sp. | reverse complement strand
GGCCACGCCGGGACGGTCAGTGACTTGCGCTGCGAATAGAAGGCGACTTCACTCGACCAGTCGAAGCCGTACCATATGACTGTATCGTCTTCAGCCGTATGCGCCTTGATGAATTCAGCGATTTTCAACATGGAATTGTTTTCGGCCGAAATTGCCCAGCGCCGGATCGGCCCGTACAGACCCTCGAAGCCGACGAAATTCGCAACAATGAGCCAGGTCGCGAGCATGGCGTACAAGGAATTCCGTTCCGGAAACAGTTCCTCCGCCATCGTTCCGACGCTGAGGCCAACGGCGATCAGAAAAAAGACGGTGGCGGATACCTGGTAATATTCGTGCACGATGTGCAGATTGGTGAACACAAAAAACTGAAGGAGGCCGGTCAATGTCGCCAGAGCGATCGTCCAGCGCCGCGCCGCGTCGCGCGCCACCATCAGGCCCGCTATGATCGCCGCAAGTCCTGCGGCGCCAAAAACGCTGCCCCGAAACACGCGATCGAACAGCACTTCGATCCAGAGTTTCGAGGACAGACGCTGCTCGACCGTACCGAAATTCCAGTTCGTCAGGCTCGACGACGTCAGCGAGGCTCCTATCGGGTTCTGGTTTTTTATAAAATCGGAATAGGCCGTCCACGTGATCAGGAGGGCAACGCCAAACAGGACCACGGCGGCTGCGGCCGCGACGTGGCGCCATTCTCGCCGCATGACGGCAGGCCGGAGATGGCGCAAGGCAATCGCCAGCGAAAACATGGCGGCGACGGGCAAAGCGGTCGTCGACTTTTGCAATAATCCGAGCGCTAGGAACAGGGCTGCGAGCCCGTAATCATAAAAGGAACCCTGTTTCTGATAAATTCGCGTCGCATAGAAGATAAAAAACAGGGTGAAGAACAGGGCCGTCGTCTCGATCATGAACGTGCTGGACCAGAAAACATATTCCGGTGAGCCCATCACCAGCGCCAAGCAAAAAAACCGGGTCGCCACGCTGGCGCCGATCTGTCGCAGGGTGAGATACAACGGCCAGCAACACAGGAGCATGAAAAGCCAGCTCACTATGCGGCCAGCGGCCTCCAAAGGAGCGTGTGTAAGCTTGACTGCAGCAGCAACAATGGCTTGGTAAATTGGAAATTCAAAAGGAATACTCCAGCCCTGCCCGACTACCGGCGTCCAATAAGCTAGCCGCAAACCATCCTTGATAAAATAATAGGTTGTTATGGCTGTCTGGGTTTGCCGGAAACCAAAGGATTCCAGTATCGGCTGGCCCAGCGCCATCCTGAGATAGTAAGCTGAAAATCCGATAGTGACAATAAAAAGCAGAACACTAACCCGTTGCGGCGAAAGCGCATAACTAAAATAGCGCGATATAGCACAAAAAAAAGAAATAGCCTTCCTAACATTAGGTTCAGTGCTATTTTTTACTTTAATATCCATTCTCAAGCGCTCTTTTGTGCGGCGCTAAGTTGGCAACGATAATGCTCCACAATCAAGAAATACGCCGATGGAGCCTATTTAAACTCTTATCTAGTTTGAGGCAAGCCATAAAAGAGCATGCGTAAATGATGCGAAATGTCGTCAGGTGAATATCCCTCGACTGCCAATTCAGGTTCGGATGGAAAAATGCCCACGAAACGGCCGGGACCAATCGGCAGCGCCTCCAATTTCAAAAGCAGGGCTCGAATTAGGTCCATGTCGCGCTTCATTGAAAAGCCCCGTCCACGTCAAATCGAACAGAGTCACGCACCCCGCAGACCGAGCAGCGAAACCGACGAGCGCGGCCAATATCAGGGAACAGGGTTTCGTCGGGCAAGCGGATCGCATCGAACGGCACAGCCCCGGAGTGCTGGCAAGCGCGGCAGACGGGACAGACGCCCCTCAAGCCCTGCCTTCATTGCGGCGATGGTCGGTGCTGTGACTGGAATATTCGCTGGCATGGGTGCGGCCGAAGTCGAGATCGCAGCTACCGAGTCGGCGCTTACCGATGATTTCCGAAAACTGCTTACCGAATGCTTACCGCTGGGCCGCCGCGTTATAAATCAGCGTCAACTATTTCATCCAAGCTATTGATTTTATTGGTGAGTGCGATGGGACTCGAACCCATGACCCTCTGATTAAAAGTTTAGACGGTAGTGCGACTGAAACGATCGGATCGCCGAACTCAGCGCCGAGCTCACTTAAACTTGCAATCACAGACCGTGGCGACATGGTGGCGACAAAACATCGCTAACTATTGACAGCTCGCTGGCGCCGCCGCCGCAAAATATTTGAAACCAATAGGATATATTTGGAGCGGGTGAAGGGAATCGAACCCTCGTATTCAGCTTGGAAGGCTGCTGCTCTACCATTGAGCTACACCCGCGTGGCCACGTTATGCCAAGCGCCGCGGCGCTTGGCAAGACGGACGCGAAGCGAAAGGACCGGCCGCCTTGCCTTGCAATGCCGAAGTTCGCGCCATGGACAAAGCGGCTTCACGCTGGTTTCCTGAGCTTTAGCCGCCGGGATGACGCCCATGCCCTCCAATATCGACAACCTGATGCGCGTACTGGCCCTAATGGCCCTGTTGTTCTATCTCGCGCCGGGCGTTTTTGGACGAGGGTCGCCGACCAGCCAGGTATGGCTGCGCCGCGCCGCCGTGGCCTGCCTGGCGCTCGGCCTCGTTCTCGCCCTGGCTTTGAGCGTCCGTTGGTTTCTGAGATAATTTTCCTTCGTAACCTTCCCCGTTCGATGGCGTTGACAACCAAGACCTGTTGTTCCGCTGGACCAACGCCAAAGGGAGAAATCGATGACCACGGTGCGCGACCCCAGAATCAAGCCCGTCTCAATCGCCGACTTGCGCCCGACCCAGATCACAGTGGGAATGCGCGAGGTCGATGAGAAGCGCCGGCATTGGCGCGAAAAGAAAACAGCAAAGGGCGCTGAATTTCTTGGCGAACATATGATCCCCGTTATCCTCGGGCCAAAGCAGCGCCATTATGTGACCGACCATCACCATTTGTGCCGCGCTTTGCACGAAGAGGGGGTGGAATTTATCTTGACGAATGTCGTCGCTGATCTGAGCGATGTCGAGCCCGACAGTTTCTGGTTTTTCCTGGACAATCGCAGCTGGATTTATCCATTCGACGAGAAGGGAAAGCGTCGCCCCTATGACGCCATTCCGAAATCCGTCGACAAGCTGGTCGACGATCCCTATCGCTCGATCGCTGGAGAGTTGCGCCGGCTTGGCGGCTACGCCAAGGACACTGTCCCGTTCAGCGAATTTTTGTGGGCGGATTTCCTGCGCCGGCGCATCAAGCGCAAACTGATCGACGCCGACTTCACCGCGGCGACGGGAGAAGCGCTGAGACTGGCCAAGAGCGTCGACGCCAATTACCTCCCCGGCTGGTGCGGGCCAGTCTCCGACTAGAGTCGTTTGCGCCCTATTGCGGCCGGTCCATCTGGAAGATCGCGTCCACCACCGCGTAATCCGCCGCGTACCCGCAGCGCACGATGGTTTTGGCGGCGGCCAGATCGAAGCGGCCGTCCTTGACGTATCTCTCGTCGAGATGAACCCCGACCACCTGCCCCAGGGTCAGGATATTGCCGACAGCCTCGCCTTCGAGGTTTTTCAGCCGAAAAATCTCGGTCACCCGGCATTCGAGGCCGCAGGGGCTGGCGGCGACGCGCGGCGCCTTGACGATCCGGCAGGGCGCCATCTCGAGCCCGGCGAAGAGGAATTCGTTTTCCCCGCGCGGGCGGGAGGCTGAACTGGCGTTCATCGCCTCCCGCAATTCAAATGTCGCCATGTTCCAGACGAATTCGCCGGAGTCCGCAGCGAAAGTCGCGGAATCCTTCGCTCCCTCGCTGGAAAAGCCGATCAGCGGCGGCGCGCCAGAAAAGGCGTTGAAGAAACTGTATGGCGCCAGATTAATCTCGCCGGCGCGGCTCATTGTCGAAATCCAGCCGATCGGGCGCGGCGCGACCAAAGCCTTGAACGGGTCGTGGGGCAGGAGTTTCCGGTCGCGCGAAGCTGGCTCGTAGAACATTCTTCCCCGATCACGGCGTGATCTCAGTTCATCCACCGCAAAGACGTGGCGTTCAGTTGATCGATTCGCCGCGCGAGGGATTCGCCATCAATTCGATTGATTCGATCGCCTGTTTGAGACTGGCCAGCCCCTTCGCGCTCATCCGCAGATGCGCCACGACCCGGCGCTCCGACACGATCCGATCCTCCGTGGCGACGTGGGTGAGCGCTTCCAGCGTGATGTTTCCGATCGCGCCATCGAAACCGAAGGTCGGAGCGCCTTCGAAATAAACAAACGGCGCCGTTGCGCTGCCGATCTGAGACAAGGGGGGCGTGGGGATCCTGGGCATTTTGTTCGATTCTTCGGTCATGATGCGATTCCTCAGCTTTCGATTTCGCTCAAACAATCCGGCGCACACCTTAAAGCTATTTGCGGCTCGGCGCATGAAATGACAATGGCCGGCGACATCGAAATGACAGCCGCGGCCGCGAGACCGGGTTCCGGCCGAGCGACGAGGATCGGACCATCGTTTTTTGCCTGAATCAGCAACAAGCTTCGCGTTGTTTTATGTTGCAGCGCGGAAATCTTTCCATCGAGATTTTGTGAAGATTTCTGTCTTGAAAGTTTCATAGAGTAAGGCTTAGCTAGGGCGATAAGCTTTTTAATTACTCCCGTCCAACTGCAATGGCGGCAAAGAGATTCAGAGTCCGGGGGGAGACCGCCGGAAAAGGACTTTTTTTAAATCGCCGCCGCCCCTAGGGCCAATCGGATTTTGCTTCGACACACCAGACCTTTCGGCACGAAAGACACCGTCGGTCCGGAATGGTCCAACGGCCAACAAACTTCCCACAATTCAAGACAAGACTACATCCCAGGAGAAAAAAATGGCTCTCTTCGACGCGCTGATCAACGATATCGCCACCCGCTTCGGACTTGGCTCGAACGCCGCCCCCCTGGTGCGCGAAGTCCTCAATCTCATTGTGGAGCAGCCGAGAGGCCTGACCGGCTTTCTCGAAAAGCTGAAATCCGTCGGTCTCGGTTCGGAAATCGCCTCGTGGCTCGGCAACCCCGCCGCCGCGGCCCTGCCGACGCAACTGATCGAGGGCGCGCTCGGGTCCTCGCTGCTGGGCGGCCTCGCCAGCAAGCTGGGCCTCAGCTCCTCTATCGTCACCCCCGCCCTCGCCTATGTCGTGCCGAAACTCGTCGGCCTGCTGACGCCCGGCGGCGTAATCCCGGCTACCCTGCCCACCGCCGTCAGTGGCTTCCTCTCCGCCGCGCCCGTCGCTGCGCAGCCGGTCCCCCACCACGCGGAAGCGAGCCACGAGACGACGAAAAGCGGCAATCCCTGGCTTTGGCCGGCGCTTCTCTCCGCCGGCATCCTGGCGCTAGCCGCCTTTCTCATGAACCAGCCCGCTCCCGAGCAAAAGGTCGTGAACGTCGCGCCCGCGCCTGTCGCCACGCCGGCGCCCGCACCCATGGCCGCGATGAAGCCCGCGCCGGTGGTTCCGGCTCCGACGCTGCCGGCTCAGCTCTCGCTCAGCAACGATAACGGCGTGATCCATTATTCCGGCTCCGTGCATGACGAGGCCACCCGCTCGTCGATCCTCGACCAGCTGAAATCGGCCTTCGGCGCGGACAAGATCGTCGGCGAAATCGCCGTCGACGCGAACCGCATGGCCGCCTCATGGACGACCAACCTTGGCCCGGCGCTCGATCACTTCAAGCATCCGGGCCTGAAGGCGTCGTTCAGCGGCAATTCGCTCAACCTCGGCGGCATTGCCCAAAACGACATCAACGAAATCATGAGCTATCTGAAGAACCTGTTCGGCGGCGGCTGGTCGTTTGGCTTGCTCGGCGACAAGGCCTCCGAAGCCGCCGCCGCCAACGCCAAGGTGGCCGCAGCCCTCGCCTCGCTGAAGTCCGGCTTCAACCCCAAGGAACTGCTCGACGTCCTGAACATGTCGGTCATTGTCTTCCCAACCTCCGGCTTTGAACTGCCGGCTTCGGAAGAGCCGCTGATGCAGCAGGCCGCCGCTCTTCTGAAGCAGCTCCCGCCAGGCACAGTCGTCGAGATCGCCGGCTATACCGACAATACCGGCGACGCGACCGCCAATGTGACCCTTTCGCAGAATCGCGCCGACTCGATCCGCAAGGCACTGGTCGGCGCCGGCGTCGACGGCTCGACTCTGGTCTCCAAGGGCTATGGCGAAGCCAATCCGGTCGCCAGCAACGACACCGAAGACGGCCGCTCCAACAACCGCCGCATCGAATATCACATCGCCAAGTAGATTTAAGCGGCCAGCGAAAAACACAACGCTGGGAGGGGCGACCCCTCCCAGGATTCACATTTGAAAGACAAAGAAATAGGGGAGAGAACCATGGCGACCAAGGCCGACTTTACCGCCGACGAGTGGAAGATGATCATGGGAAGCCCGATGCTCGCCGCCTTGGCGGTGACGGTCGCCGACCCCAGCGGCATCTGGGGCCTGCTGCAGGAGGGCATGGCCAGCGGACGCGCCCTGATCGAGGCGAAGAGCGCCCCCGGCGCCAACGCTTTGGTCAAGGAACTTGCCGACGAAATGACCACGTCGGAAGGGCGCACCATGGCGCGCGACGGCGTCAAGGCCGAACTGACCGCCAAATCGCCGGAAGAAATCAAGCAACAGGCGCTGTCGACGCTGGCCGAAGTCGGCAAGATTCTCGACGCCAAGGCGCCGCAGGATGCGCCGGAATTCAAGGGCTGGCTGAAACACGTCGCCGAAAGGGTCGCAGCAGCCGCGTCGGAAGGCGGCATTCTCGGCTTCGGCGGCGTACAGGTCAGCGACAAGGAAAAGGCGACCATCGCCGAAATCGCGACCGCCTTGAATCTCGGCTGATCCATTTGGCCCGAGTAGGGAGTCCGGCTAGCTCCGCAGGCCGGGCGCCTCGTGGCCGGTGCGCGCGACATATTCGTTGTAGCCGCCGCCATATTGGTGGACGCCTTCGTCGGTCAGCTCCAGCACCCGATTGGATAAGGCGGCGAGAAAATGCCGGTCATGCGAGACGAACAGCATGGCGCCCTCATACTGCGACAAAGCCTTGATCAGCATTTCCTTCGTCAAGAGGTCGAGATGGTTTGTGGGCTCGTCGAGCACCAGGAAATTCGGCGGATCATAGAGCATTTTCGCCATCACCAGCCGCGCCTTCTCGCCCCCTGACAGCACCCGGCATTTCTTTTCGATATCGTCGCCGGAAAAGCCGAAACAGCCGGCGAGCGAGCGCAAGGAGCCCTGCCCCGCCTGTGGAAACGAATCCTCCAGAGATTCGAATATGGTGCGCTCGCCTTCCAGCAACTCCATGGCGTGTTGGGCGAAATATCCCATCTTGACGCTGCCGCCGAGGGCGACGGCGCCGCGGTCCGCCTGCGTCGCGCCAGCCACCAGCTTCAACAGCGTCGACTTGCCGGCGCCATTGACCCCCATGACGCACCAGCGCTCCTTGCGGCGGACCTGAAAATCCAGGCCCTCGTAGATGCGGCGGGCGCCATAGCTCTTGTGGACGTTCTTCAGGCTGACGACGTCCTCGCCGGAGCGCGGCGCCGGCGGAAAATCGAACAATATGGTCTGACGGCGGCGGGGCGGCTCGACCTTTTCGATCTTCTCCAGTTTCTTCACCCGGCTCTGCACCTGCGAAGCATGCGAGGCGCGCGCCTTGAAACGTTCGATGAACTTGATTTCCTTGGCGAGCATCGCCTGCTGGCGCTCGAACTGCGCCTGCTGCTGCTTCTCGTTGAGCAGGCGCTGCTGCTCATAATATTCGTAATCGCCCGAATAGCTGGACAGCGCGCCGCCGTCGATCTCGACGATCTTGCCGACGATGCGGTTCATGAATTCGCGGTCGTGCGAGGTCATCAACAATCCGCCGTCGTAGTTTTTGAGAAATTCCTCCAGCCAGATCAGGCTTTCCAAATCGAGATGGTTGCTCGGCTCGTCGAGCAGCATGGCGTCGGGGCGCATGATCAGGATGCGGGCCAGCGCCACGCGCATCTTCCAGCCGCCCGACAAGGCGCCGACATCGCCGTCCATCATCTCCTGTGAAAAGCTCAATCCCGCAAGGATTTCCCGCGCCCTGCCCTCCAGCGCATAGCCGTCCAGCTCCTCGAAACGGCCCTGGACCTCGCCATAGCGCTCGATGATCTCGTCCATGTCGTCGGCGCGATCTGGGTCCGCCATGGCGGTCTCCAACGCATGCAATTCCGCCGCCACCACGCTGACCGGGCCGGCGCCGTCCATCACCTCGGCCACGGCGCTGCGGCCGGCCATTTCGCCGACATCCTGGTTGAAATAGCCGATGGTGACGCCGCGATCGACGGAAACCTGGCCCTCGTCGGGGGATTCCTGACCGGTGATCAGGCGGAACAAGGTGGTCTTGCCGGCGCCGTTGGGGCCGACGAGTCCAACCTTCTCGCCTTTCTGCAAAGCCGCCGAGGCCTCGATGAACAGGAGATGATTGCCATTCTGCTTGCTGATGTTTTCGAGTCGAATCATGCGCGGAAGCCCGTATGTTTTCCCGCGTCCTTAAGCCAATTGGTTCGCCGGCGGTAGTGCGGCCGTCGCCAGCGCCGGAAAACGACAAAAATGCTCGCTCTAGTATCGAGCGGCTGTTTCGAGGGCGTTCATGAGCTCCCGGTCGGAAACCGGCTTGAAAAGCACTGCCTTAGGATCGGCCAGCTGGATGCGCGCCATCGTTTTTGCGTCACTCGATCCAGAGAGAAAAATGATTTTGGAGCCCACGAGCGCGCGGATCGCGAGGGCCGCATCGACGCCGTCTCTTTCGCCTCGCAGGCACATATCCATCAGCACGATCGAGGGTCGAAACTCCCGGGCGAGAGCTACTGCATCGTCGGCTGTGGCGGCGGTGGCGCAGACCTTCATGCCCAGATCTTCAATAATCATCGACAGGCCCACGACGATCAGAAATTCGTCTTCAACTATGAGGACATGATCCTGGAGTTCGTCCGCGCGGAGCTCGGTCATGACTGGACCGGAGCGGCGAGGAGAATTTCGGTGCGGGCTCCGTTGATGTTCTCCATGACCAGTGCGCCTTTGAGCTGGCTGACCAGGCCGGTTATTATATTGATTCCATAGCCTGGCTTCGGCGCGAATGGGGATTGCGCGCTCTCGGATGTTTGCCCGTTATCGGAAACGATCAAGGAGATCTTGTCGTGCTCGCCGCGCCCCAATGCGATGGATACACTGCCGACGCCCTCGGGAAAGGCGTGCTTGAGCGAATTGGTCAGCAATTCGGTCACCAGCAAGCCTAACGGTATGGCGAAATCCAACCCCACCTTCAGAGGAATTGACTGAACGGAAACATTGACGCCGCGATAGGCGCCGGAATCGATGACATTTTTAACCAGGTCCCGCAAAAAAGGCGCGACATCGAAGGTTTTCAGATCTGCCGATTTCATCAATTGCTGATGAACCAGCCCCATGGCGTAGACCCTTTGACGAACATTGCGTAACGCGGCGACGGCGTCCTTGTCGGTGATTTGCCGCGACTGCAACGCCAGCAATCCGTCGACGATCTGGAGGTTATTCTTCACGCGGTGGTAGACTTCGCGGAGCAGGATGTCGCGCTGTTCGAGGGCTTCCTTCAAACGCGCGTTTGTTGCCTTGAGCTCCGCCGTATGTTCGTCGACGCGCCGCCCCAAAGCGAGATTAGCCGCCGTGACGCGAGCTTCGCATTCCGCCAACAGAGCGGCGGTCCGCTCCTGCTCAAGCATCTTCGCCTTGAGTTCCGACTTGAGGCCTTCCAGCTCCGGCATGGCTACCTCACGGCTTCGTTGATTTGGCGGTTAAGTGCTTGGCCGCGCAGGACGGCCATGACCAAGGTGTAAATCGCGGGCTTTCCTTGTACAGGATTTTGCAGAATGCAAATCCTAGCATAAGCAAGGCGGCGCTGTCAGGTCAAAACGCTTTTTATTATGTATTTTTCGGCACTTATGCTATGGTCGAAATTCTCGTGAGCTTCGCGCAAAAACAACGTTGCAAACCTCTGGCTCTCCAGGACGCCGAAACAGTCAGCGAAGACCAGCGGCCACGAAAAATGCGGATCCTTGCTTCAGGGCGGAAACCCATATCCGCCGCTTTTTTCTGCAGTGGTTGTTCTCTAGCCCACTGACGCATTACGTCCCGCGGAGCCGTCTGTTTTGGCCGGGAGGCGAAATATGTCGATTTGGGATTGGCTGTTGAACCCGGCAGGACTGACGCCACATGGTTTCTGCCTGAGCTGGGCGCCCGGCCTGGTCTGGCTGCACGCGGCCTCGGACGCCATCACCGGTCTGGCTTATTTCTCGGTGCCGCTCGCTCTGGCGTCGTTCGCGCGACAGCGGCGCGATCTGCAATATGGCTGGGTGATCTATCTGTTCGTCGCTTTCATCCTCGCTTGCGGCGCCACGCATCTCATGTCGATTCTCACTCTCTGGCTTCCCGTTTATGGCGTTGAGGGGATCATAAAGCTGATTACAGCCGTCGCCTCCATCGCCACCGCGATCCTTTTGTGGCCGATGATTCCAAAACTGGTGGCGCTGCCGTCGCCCGCCAAATTGGAAAGCCTCAACGCGGAGCTGAAAGCGACCATTGCCGAGCAGCAACACACCGCCACTTTGTTGAAGGAAAGCGAGTCGCGTGCAAGAGCGTCAAACCTTAGTCTGGAGCGCCGGGTCGACGATCAAACCGCGGAACTCAGAAACGCCAACACCCATTTGACCGAGGCGCTGGAACAACGCACCGCCGCGCTTGAGCAGCGCGATGTCTTGCTTCGCGAAGTCTATCATCGCGTCAAGAATAATTTGCAGATCATCGACGCCCTTCTGGCCGTGCAAGCCGGGCATTTCCACGATACGGATTCAGCGAGCGCGCTGCTTGATTTGCGCCAACGCGTCTATGCGCTGGGACTGGTCCACCAACAACTGATGGACTCGAAGGATTTGAAGACCTTCGACATTGCGCCCTTTTTGCAGGAACTTGCCGACAACATCATCGAAACGAGCGTTTTTCCTGAGGTCAAGGTTTCCGTGCATGCCATTTCATTAACGGTAGGTCTCGATTTCGCCATTCCCTTGGGATTGCTGGTGACCGAATTGCTGACCAATTCGTTGCGACATGCCTTCCCGACCGGGGCTGGGAACATTGCCGTGGTCCTGGCGCGCAACGAGGAACAAAAGCTTGCCTTGACCGTTTCCGACGATGGTCGGGGACAGGCGCCCAACAAGATTTCAACAGCTGTTCCCAAAGCTGGTTGCGGAATGAAGATCATTTCTGGCCTTGTCGCCCAGCTCAGAGGCACGATAACCGTTCGAAACGAAGGCGGCATGCGCACGGAGATATGCGTCGCCGAGCCGGCCCTGGCATGAGCGAAATGCAAGATGGCAATGCTCAAAACCGGGTGCTCATCGTCGATGATGAGTTCCTGATCGTCATGGGCCTGTCCATGGTGATCGAAGAAATGGGGATGGAAGTCTGCGCGTCCGCAGCCACAGCCGACGATGCGGTCGCGCTTGCTCAAAAATATCGTCCCTCGATCGTGCTGATGGATATGCGGTTGCAGGGCGACAAGGACGGCGTCGATGCGGCGCTGGAGATCCACGAAACAGTTGGCTCCAAAGTCATCTTCATCACGGGCTCGCGGGAGCAGGAAACGGCCTCGCGCATCCGCATGGACCATCCTTCGGCGGTGCTTTACAAGCCCATTTCAGACGGGCAGCTTCGCGCGACGATCGAAAAAATCACTTGCGACTAAACTGCGGGCCTTCGGCATTGGGCGGCCCCGCTTCAGCCGGCAACTCGCATACGCCTCGCACGTCATCGACTTCCTCGATCGCGGCGCGCTCGCCGGCCCAGTCACCGCCTTTCTGTACGATTGGAACATGCTGCCGATTGGGCAGCAGCTATGGGAGAAGGAACTCCATTCCTACAAGGAGTTCCCGCCGCTTCAGGCGCCGGAGACCTATAATCTTTCGGGAATTCTGGACATGATAAAAAAAGGCGGTCATCCGAGCGACTAAGCGCAAGACCCGAGCTTGACACATCAGCGGGCGACCCGAAAGGGCCGCCCGTTTTCGCGGAGACGGCGTTGGCATTGGAGCGGTTCCAGCGGAATTGATGGAGCCCAAGGCAGAGCTTTAAATCGTCTCATACCCTGCGATGGCATCGAAGATTTGGCGGACATGGAGCGATTCGAAAGAAACCTCGGGCAGACGAACGCGGAGGATTGCCTGATGGCCGCTAGATCAGGGGATAGCGCATTGACCTGTCGGGGCCTCGACCGCGACAATGATGAAAAACAAGGATTCGATCGTGTCTTCCAATGATTCAATTTTCCGCTTGAACCGCCGGCTTCTCCTTGCCGCACTGATCGCGGCGCCGGCCTTGACCGCGATGGTTGGCCCGGTCTCGACTTCGGCCCATGCGGCGGAGGATCACGACGCTTTGCCCTCATGGAACGACGGCCCCGCCAAAAAGGCGATCCTCGATTTCATTCGCATCACCACCGACCCATCGAGCAAGGATTTCGTGCCGCCGGAGGAGCGCATCGCCACCTTCGATCAGGACGGCACCTTGTGGGTCGAGCACCCAATCTACTCGCAACTGATCTATTGCTTCGACCGCGTCCCGGCCTTGGTCAAAGCCAGGCCCGAACTGGCCAAGGTCGAGCCGTTCAAGACCGTGCTGACGGGCGATTTCGAGAAGATCGGCAAGCTTCCGCTGCGCGCCATCGAGGAAATCGCGGTCGCGACCCTCACCGGCATGGACGTGGAAATGTTCCAGGCAGAAGTGAAGGCGTGGATCGCCGGAGCCAGGGATCATCGCTGGAAGCGGCCTTACACGGACCTGATCTACCAGCCGATGCAGGAAGTCCTGACGTTGTTCCGCGCCAACGGCTACAAGACTTTTATCGTCACCGGCGGCGGACAGGATTTCGTGCGCGTCTATTCCGAACGCGTCTACGGCATCCCGCCCGAGCAGGTGGTCGGCAGCGCCGTTGGGACAAAATACGGCTACGACAAGAACGGCAAGCCGTTCCTGACCAAGGAGCCGAAGCTTTTGTTAAACGACAACAACGCCGGCAAGCCCGAGGGCATCCATCTCGAGATCGGCCGCAGGCCGCGCGCCGCCTTCGGCAATTCGACCGGCGACCGCCAGATGCTCGAATATACCCAGGCCGGCGACGGCGCGCGGCTATCGATGCTCGTGCTGCATGACGACGGCAAGCGCGAATATGCCTACGGACCGGCTCAGGGTCTGCCCGACAGCAAGGTCGGAACTTTTCCGCAGGCGCTCTATGACGAGGCGAAGAAGGACGGCTGGTTCGTGATCAGCATGAAGGACGACTGGAAGCGCATCTTCGCGTTTGAATAGCCGTGTTCGATACAAGGCCTGCGAGGCGCGCTTCGTTGCGCGCTCATTTTTATCGGAAAAGTCGGGAATCTCAGGAGCTTTCGAGAAAGGCCAGCATCGTATCGGCGTCGGAGACCTTCACGCCGACGCCGCTCGGATTGTCCCTTACATCTGGCTCGGCGAATAATTTTTTGATGTTTCCATCGTCCACGAGCATGGAATAGCGCCAGCTCCGCAGGCCCATGCCCTGCTGCCGGCGATCGACGAGCATGCCCATAAGCCGGGTGAAGTCGCCATTGCCGTCAGGCAGCATGAAGACCCTTTCGATATTCTGCGCCTTGGCCCACTGAAACATCACAAAGGCGTCGTTGACGGCCAGACAGATGACCCGGTCGACGCCAAGGCGTTTGAAATCGTCGTATCGCCGCTCATAGCCGGGCAGATGACTTTCGGAACAGGCCGGGGTGAAAGCGCCCGGCAAAGCGAAAAGCACGACGCGCTTGCCGCCGAAAATTTCCTGGCTGGAGACGTCCTTCCATTCGAACGGGTTGGGGCCGCCAAGCGCGTCGTTCCTGACTCGAATGTGGAAGGTGACGTTGGGCACAGAGGTCGGTGTCATTTTCTTAGACTCGCGCTCATCGGGCTCCGACAATAACGCGACCCTCTTCCCGACACGAGCCCGGAAAAAAAGTCCAGACGCACTTAAGTCCTTTGAAGCCCTCAGCCGGACAACGGCGACTTGACAAAGGCCTCCGGCGCTGCACAGCAGACCAGATCATCATCGTCGGGTCGAGCGGCGTGACCGAAAATCATTGTGGTTGGAGAAGGGATGCCCGGACCAGCCCGCGCTCGACAAACAGACCAGCAACAGAACGAAGAAGGCGAGGCTCCGACGGAGTGAAAGGTCGCCCGGGATCTAAACCCGGCCAGAGTGCGGGTTGCGTCTGAATTTGCGTGACGCCGCCCACCTTGTCTGCCGATCGCCAGGCGCCGCTTCGGAATGGTTCGGTTCAAGTAACTATCGGCAGCATTTATGACAAGGCGAAGTTAAATCCAATGCAAGCAAAGCTTCAGCCGCTGTATTCAATTCAAAGTGTATTTACATGCAAAAATGCCCATTCGGCGCCTATATGAGCGGCGAGTCTTTCTTGTCGGCCTAGGAGTGCTGGCTCGCAGCGCCGGGAGGCGTATGCAGGAGGGCAATTGCCGGGGCCTGGGGAGCGAGGGGTGGTCGCGCCTCCGCCGCCCCGCGAATTGCCTTATACGCGCGCATTTCTCCAGTTTTTCGCGAGGCCAGGATGCTTACTGTCGTCATTCTGATTTGCTCGATCTCCACTCCGCCTGGAGATTGCGACGCCGCCCACGCTCTCGAAATGCTGAATGTCGGTGTAGTCCGCTCGTTGGCGGCCTGCGGCGTTCAGGCGCAAGCAGTGTTGGCCAGGTCCGCCATAAAGCCCGTTCCAGAACGCGAATACGTCAAAGTCAGATGCGCCAGGGAGGGTTGAGCACAGGCGGCCGTCCTGCGCTCGGCATCTGGTCGATCATCTCGTTTTTTTAAGTGGAATGGTGGGAGAGGTAGGACATCCACAACGCTATAAAATCAAGTAGTTAGCCGAAGTGGGTCACATAAATCACCTCATTAGCCAATCACCGGAGTTTCCGACCCACGAGGAATGAAACGGGCGAGCATCTGGCGTATAATTCTTGCGCGTCGCCGGCACAGAGGTCGGCCTGTTTTTTGGTGCCTGCAAGCCCGTCCATTAGTCGGACCCGGAACCCTTGAGCACCCCGAATTGTGCAGTTGGCTGGCAACAGCCTCAGAGCACGTCTGTTAGATTTCATCAACGGGGGTTCCAAGTCGACGGCGTTCGAGGAGGAACAGATGGAAGTTCTGCACGCGCATTGCGCTGGGTTGGACATTCACAAGGACACGGTGGTCGCCTGCGTCCGCCACATGGCGGGCGGCGCCGCCAAGCGAGAGATCAAGACGTTCAAGACGACGACCAAGGAGCTCATGGCCCTGTCGGATTGGCTGTCGGCCGAAGGCTGCGTCAACATCGCCATGGAGGCGACGGGAGTTTACTGGAAGCCGATTTGGCACGTCCTGAGCGATGGCGAATTCGTCTTGATCTTGGCGAACGCGGCCCATGTGAAGAACGTGCCGGGTCGCAAGACCGACGTCAACGACGCGGCTTGGCTGGCCGATTTGTTGGCGCATGGGCTGATCCGCGGCAGCTTCGTCCCGGACGAGCAAACGCAGGAGATGCGCGATTTTCTGAGGACCCGTAAGCAACTGGTGCGCGAGCGGAGCGGCCATATCCAGCGGATCCAGAAGACCTTGGAAGACGCCAATATCAAACTTGATTCCGTCATCGCCAACATCATGGGCGTGTCCGGCCGAGCGATGATCGAGGCG
Organism: Rhodoblastus sp.; assembly: GCF_052145335.1. Taxonomy (GTDB): domain Bacteria; phylum Pseudomonadota; class Alphaproteobacteria; order Rhizobiales; family Beijerinckiaceae; genus Rhodoblastus. The sequence goes on along the minus strand of NZ_JBKQOU010000140.1, from coordinate 39,419 downwards.
TTGATCGCAGGCGAAACCGATCCCGCCAATCTCGCCAGTCTCGCTCATCGGCAAATCAAAGCCCCGCGCGACGATCTGAATGAAGCCCTGCGTGGCAAGGTGACCAAGCATCATCGCTTCATGCTGCGCCTCCATCTCCAGCAGATCGACGCCCTCGATGCCGCCATCGCTCAGATTGATCAGGAGGTCGACGCCAACGTCGAGCCGTTTCGCGCCCTGATCGATATCCTCAGCTCAATCCCCGGCATCAGCGCTCTCAGCGCAAATGTCATCCTGGCCGAGATCGGCGCCGACATGAGCCGCTTTCCCACGGACGCACATCTGATCTCCTGGGCTGGACTATGTCCCCGCAACGACGAAAGCGCCGGCAAGCGGCGATCCAATCGCATGCGAAAGGGAGCGCCTTGGCTCAAGACCACATTGATCCAATGCGCCTGGGCGGCGGTGCGCAAGAAGGGCTGCTATCTCCAGGCCCAATTCCATCGCCTGCGCTCCCGGCGCGGCGCCAAGAAAGCCATCGGCGCCGTCGCCGCATCGATCCTGACCGCCGCATACCATATGCTCAAGGACGGAACATGTTACCAGGACCTCGGCCCTGATCACTTCGACCGCCGCGCCAAGGCCGTCCAAACTAAACGCCTTGTCGCTCGGCTTCAAAACCTCGGCTTCGCTGTTCAGATCTGTCCTCTGGCCGCGTAAGCCACCAGGATGTTTCTTGTTAGAGAACAGCATCGGTCAAAAATAGTCATAAAGGCATTTGCCGCTTTCCACCGCATTTGAGACCTTCGTGCGGCGATCAGCGAATTTCTCCTATGGGTCTTGGTCGAGTGAACACCGCGAGCGGGCTGACGGCAAAAGCGATTTTGAAGCGGCCGTCTTCGGCTCGTTGTTTTGTGTCGGGGTTCTTGTGGAATAGACTGGCGGCGTTCGGCAATCTCGCGCGTTCACTGGTGCGGCTAATGCCAAAAACTACCGGTTTTCATCCCGCTCGGATCGCTGCTACCAGCGCCGGCCTGCCGAGGATATCCTAATCTATGCGTGCGTGCCTATGTTTCCCGCATTTGCGCCGCCCATTCCATTGGCGCGGCGCAGAGGCTGGAAACGCCAGCCGTATGCGGGAGCGCGCCATCAATGGCCGCCCTCACAATGTCCGGTGAGAGAAAGGCCAGAGGCAACGTCATGCGGACGGAGCGCTCGGAAACTTGCTCGAGGCTCGCGATTTCGGCCAAGCTGGCGACAGAACCATCTGTCAGTCGGTCGACCCAACGGCGGGCGCGGATGACGGCTGCGATCAGACGGGCGCGCGCCTCGGCTCTGATCGGTTCGGCGTTGAAGTCCGGCGCGCCCGATGGGGTAATGACGGCGCGCTTGCGGGTGTGGCGCGGGCGCGTCCACGGGATGGAAATCTCTGATGCCGGAGCCACATCTGGTTGAGATTTAAGCGTCAGCCGCAGTTCGAGATCGAACACGACGACCTGATCGAGCATGGCGGCGACTAGTTCGTCGTCCGCGAGGCTAGCCTCGTCCGACGCGGCGATCGCTGTTTCGTGGATACTCTTCTCTTGGCGTATTCCTCTCAGGCAATCGAGCACCAGCCTCTCGACGTCAACGGCCGGCACACGCGCGACCGAGCCGACTTGTTCGGCCCGGTTCTGCGCCTTCGCGCAGGAGACGTAGTAGCGATAGCGGGCAGGGCCCTTATTCGCATGGGCCGGTGTCATGAGGTTTCCGCGATCGTCGCGGATTTTTCCCATCAAAATGGCCCCGGAACGCCGCCATCGCTCCTTGCGCCCCTTGATGTTGGCGGCGAGGACCGTTTGAACGGCGTCGAAGAGTGCGACATCGACAATCGGTTCATGCTCGCCGCGCCACGATTTTCCGCGAGGGGTGATTTCGCCAAGATAAATGCGGTTTTTCAAGATCACTGACAGCGGCCCATGGGTCAATGCGCCGCCGCCGATAGTCCTGCCGGAAGCGAGTTCGCGAACGCGCGTTTTGAAGCCGCGCATCTTCAACTCTTCAGCTAATGCAGGAACCGATCGAAGCTCCAGATAGCGACGAAACATCGACCGCACTTCTTCGGCTTCTTCCGGCACGATCTTGAGCTTGCGGTTTTCGACGCGGTAGCCCAGGGGCAAGTTCCCGCCCATCCATATTCCTTTTTTCTTCGACGCGGCGATCTTGTCGCGGATCCGCTCTCCCGTGACTTCGCGTTCGAATTGGGCGAAGGACAGCAATACGTTGAGAGTCAGGCGGCCCATGCTGTTGGTGGTGTTGAAAGCCTGGGTGACCGAGACGAACGAGACGCCATTCGCGTCGAATAATTCGACAAGCTTGGCGAAATCGGCAAGCGAACGGGTCAGGCGATCGACTTTGTAGACGACGATGATGTCGACCTTTTTCGAGCGGACGTCGGCGAGAAGCATCTGCAATGCCGGCCGCTCGATCGAGCCGCCCGAGAATCCGCCGTCGTCAAAGCGCGTCGGAATCAAAACCCAGCCCTCATGGGCTTGGCTCTTGATGTAGGCTTCCGCCGCTTCGCGCTGGTTGTCGAGCGAGTTGAACTCTTGCTCGAGGCCGGCGTCGCTCGAAACGCGGGTGTAGATGGCGCAGCGCAGCCGAGTTCGCGTAAGTTTGTCAGCAGGCCTCATGCTCCGCCCCCGTGGGCCCTTTTTCCTGGTTGGCGTCGGCGCGACCGGTCTTGTTCCGCAAGCCAAAGAAATAGGGACCGTTCCAAATTGTGCCGGTGATCGCGCGGGCGACTTCCGATAAGCTGCCATAGGTGCAGCCGTTCCATTGGTATCCCTGCTCTACCACCATGACGCGATGCAGCTCGCCGGCGTGTTCACGCATCAGAAGCGTTCCGGGCCGAAACCTTGTCCTGGGCGCGACAGGCGGAACTGGCGGGACGACGCGTTGGCGCCGGGCACCGTCTTCCGTCTTTGCCGCCGATTGGTTCTTTCGTTCCAAATCGAGTGACTTGGCGACGTCGGCCAGAAACTTCAGCGCGTCCGCATCGAGATCGCCAAAGGCTCTTGCCTGAATCCGGTAGGCGACAATGCGCAAAAGCAGCCATCGGGGGAGGTGCGAAGGCGCGGTCTTTCGCGTTAGTTGACGGTAGCGGATGCGAAGGTCATTGGCGTCAAGCACCTCCAAACGATCGAGTTCCGCGCGGACAAGTTTCTCGAGCGGTTCGGTCGAAACGCCGTTGTCTGTGGTTTGTGATGCCGGCGCCAACACGGTGGCTTGATCTGTTGATCGGCGCGGTGGGCGAGGGGACTGCAGCATGGTTAAGCGCCCACTTTATCCGCAGCAAGCGCGCTCGCATGGTCCAAAACGACGCCCACGGCATCCGGCTTTTCTGTGATCGCGTAGCGCGCGCCATCGGCTCCTGCTCGGCGTTCAATTTTTTGACCCTTCTGCCGAAGCCTCGTCATGGCCGCGCGGACGGTATGCGGCAACCAGCCGGTCGCGGCGGTGAGTTCCCCAATATTGGCTCCGGCCTCCCTGCAAAGAAGGTTAATCGCCAAATCGCCTTTGCTGCCGGGACGCGGAGAGCTGGCCGTTTTTGCTCCTGACTTTGCCCTATTGTTGTCAGCGCCAGCGGCGTTTGCGTCGTTTCCCGACGGCTGGTCTTCTCCGAGGCTATCTTCCGGGTCGATGCCGATAGAAGCGAGGCCTGTTCGCGTAATGCGCAGGCCGACCGGCGAGCCATCTTCATTACGCCGCCAGTGCGGAGAATTTGACGCGACAACGATTTCTTCGGCGAGGCGTTGTTTCAGCAGCGCGCGCGCGACCGTTCCCACCGCGCCTCCCTTTAGCCGGTCGGAAATTGGAATGAGGCGATCGTCGCGATTGGCGGCGGCCGCGAGCAGCACGGCCTGGGTGTCGGAGAGGTACATAGTGGCTCCATTAGGATTATGGCGGCGTTGGCGCCGTCACTGCCTCGGCCCTGCGCCCGAGGACGGGGCAGGGCAGTCCACTTTCCTTGAAGTTTTCTCCTTTTTTGCTCCGTTGCCGATTCAGCGCCAGAACCATCAGGGCATCGCGCTCAATCAGGCGGATGGCGGCTCGCGCCGCTGTCCCGCGCGAGAATAAAGCTCGCGGAGAGAATGCGCTGCGCGTCAAACAGCAGCGGCTCGATTTCGAAAAGCCGCTCCTTGGCTCGCTCGCGCTGGCCGCGTTCGATGGCGTCCTCCGCTTCTTGACGCGGGCGGCGCTCTCAACCAGCCGCCAATTCACGGCGCGAACAATAAACTGCAGGATGTCGCCGCCCATTGGATTTGAGATTTAGCTCCCTTCGCTCGCCTCAGGCGCTGCTTTCCAACTCCGCGCCCCATAATGGCCGCATCCGATCGCCGCGACGCCTCCCGCGCTCACGACAACACACGCTCTTCCGTGCGCTGAAGTCCAGCCGAAACATACGAAATAGATCAATCCAGCAACTGGCCCGGCTTTACGCAAAGCGTTTCGGCGAGCTTTTGGATAATCAAAATCGTTGGGTTGCGGCCGCGGCGTTCGACGTCGGTGATATAGGTGGCGCTGGAGCATTATATCGAACGCTTCGACGCCATTTCGAACGTCAAAGCCAAATTTTCGTCAACCCCACGCCGCAAAACCAGCTTGCAGCGTCGCATCGGCCGGATGTGACGCTTTGGTCCGGCGAAAACCCGTCCGTCGCCGCCATGCGCAATGGCCTCCTCGACTGGCTCATCGCCAGGGCCGGATAGGGCGGGGCCGCAGCCCCGCCCTTCAACTCAGGTGTTGCAATTTTTCGTTTACGGAGGCGCCCGTCGCGCGGAACGATGGCGGACGTCATTCATCGCCGTTGCGCCGGCGCTGCGGCGCGTCGTCGTCGACGGCGAGGGGATTCAATTTTTTTCCGCATTTTCGGCGTTAGGCGCAGTTCTGCAAGCGAGTTCGAACTTCCGAAGGAGCGCTTCCTTAGCGCCGGAAACATCGAAAGCCGGCGTGCCCACGGTCGTGTCCAGCACGCCCCATTTTAACATCAGGTCCAGCAGCATTTTCGTGGCCGGGGAATTGCCCTGAAAGGCTTTCTCCATCTGCGCCCGAAACAGCAGTTCGCCTGCAGGCATGCGGCGGGTCTTGCCGTTTATCTTGGCGGCGCGCGGCTCCATCAAAACATCGATCATCTTGAGGCGGCCTTCATCCTTCCGCTTCGGCCGACCGGCCGGATTGCCGCTGCGGCCCTTTTTGAACTGGTGATCTTTCGGCGGGCGGCCGTATCCCACCGCGTAATCCTCGTCCGCAACTTGACGATCGCCGCTTTCATTGGTGTGTTTCATTGTCTTACGCTCCTGTATTTGAATTAAAAAAAGCGCGTCTTTCGACGCGCCTTTGGCTGGGAGTAGGGGGGAGATTCGGATTAAGGGGTCAGGCGAGGACGAGCTCGGCCATCCTTCCCTCCGCCACAGCTTCGAAGTTTTCGCCGGTGGCGGCCAGAATGGCCGACTTGCCGGTGAAGGCCTCAAACCTGCGGATCGCCACATCGGCATAGGCCGGATCGATCTCGATTCCCCGCGCCCTGCGCCCGGTCATCTCGGCGGCGATGAGAATCGTTCCCGATCCCGCGAAGGGATCGAGCACCACATCGCTGCGCTTGGTCACGTCGCGAATGGCGTCGGCGATCATCTGGGCCGGCTTGACGGTGGGGTGATCGGCAAGGTCTTCGTCGCGGCCCGCACGAAAACTATTGGCGCCGGCGTAGGTCCAGACATTGCTTCGAGAGCGGCCATGTTTTCCGAGCTCGACATTGTTGCGGTGCGGAGCGGCGCCCTGCTTGAAGATCAAGCAGAGCTCATGCATCGAGCGGTAAAGCGATCCCATCCCGGCGTTGGTTTTTTTCCAGACGCACATATTGAGAAGCGACAGGCCGAGGCGGCGCGCCGCGCTCTGCAGGTCATAGGAATGTCGCCAGTCCATGAACACATAGTGGAGCGCGCCTTCGCTAAGGTGCTGACCCGCCTGCTCCATAAAGGCTGCGAGGAAGACGACGAACTCTTCCTCGCCCATCTCGCCGGAGGCGAATGTGAATTCGCGATGAACATTGCGTCCCAGCCCAGAAACATGGCCGGCGATCGGCACGTTATAGGGGGGGGCGGTGATCATCATCGCCGCCTTGCCGCCCTCCATCAAAGCCGCATAATCGGCCGGCGATCTTGCATCTCCGACGAGCAACTTGTGCCTGATCTCCTTCGCCGGGCCGAAAAGCCATAGATCGCCGGTCCGGCTGATCGGCGGCCCGTCGTTTCTTGCCGGAATGTCGTCCTCAAGGCCGGGGTCATTGGCCTTGGCGGCTTCAGCGTCGAGAATCAGATCGACCTTTGGAATCTCAAAACCGATCGTCTCGATGTCGAAGTCAATGCTGACGAGATATTGCAGCTCGATCGCCAACGCTTCTTGATCCCAGCCGGCGCTCGTCGCCAGCTGGTTGTCGGCAAGGACATAGGCCCTGACCTCGTCGGGCGTCATATCGTCATAGCGAAGGACAGGAACCTCTTTCAATCCGATGCTTTTTGCCGCCTCGACACGGCCGTGGCCGACAATGATCCTGTTTTCGCTCGTCGCCAGCACTGGGTTGCGAAATCCGAACCGCTCGATCGATTTTGCTATGCCTCTGATCTGCTTTTTTGAATGCGTGCGGGCGTTGCGCTCATGAGGAACCAATTGATTGATGGCGATCATCTCAATGCTTCGTTTTGTCATGTCTATCTCCAAACGACAAACGCCGGCCATCCCATGCCCGGAGGGACATGGAGTGACCGGCGTCGAGCCGTGATTTGAACTGTTTTTGGGTTAGCGAAACTTCCGAACGGAGGCGGCCTGATCAGTTACAAGCATGGCGAAAGCCTGCGCGATGCGCATGCGCGCGCCGAAGCCTGCAATGGTCGATGAGCCATGTTCGGAAGGGAGCGACGTTTTTTCAGTCAGAGCCGACACGCAAGAATTTTTACTGCGTCCCGCGCCTCAGACGAACCTCCGTCAGCTTGGCTATATTTACCACACAAAATCGGACGTTCGAAAGAAATAATTTGCTCCCTCGATTTAAAAATTTGGCTCGTTCAATCGGCGAAAATCTGCGCCGCAAGTGTTCGCCGTCGAAGGAATAAAAATCAAACGCTTAGCATCAGCTTGCGGGCGCGCCAGGAGGCAATTTTCGGCGCGATCGAGGAATTCGGCGCCGAAGATCAGTGGGCGAAACCGTCTCAAAACCGACATTCATGGCCCGTTCGCGTAGGTCTCAACATGACCCTGGCTGTGTGAAAATGCGCGAGTCAGATCCGCGCGAATCCCTGCATTGAGAGCCGGGAGGATTTCATGAGTCGTTTCGTTGAAGGCGTCGACCGCTTGCAGCTGAGCCTCCTGCCAGAATGCCTTGAGGATTGGGTTGGCGAGGACAACTCCGCTCATGTGATCGAGGCCTTTGTCGACGCGCTCGATTTTCCAACGCTGGGCTTTTCGGGCGTGATCGCAAAGGGGACCGGTCGGCCCGCTTACCATCCAGCGGTGCTGTTGAAGCTCTACATTTACGGTTACCTCAACCGGGTCCAGTCGAGCCGCCGACTGGAACGCGAGGCCGGGCGAAATGTCGAGTTGATGTGGCTGCTCGGCCGGCTGGCGCCCGATCACAAGACAATCGCGGATTTCCGGAAGGAAAACGGCGCGGCTTTGCGCAAAGTCTGCGTGCGGTTCGTCACCTTGTGCCGGACGATGGGTCTGCTGAGCGGCGGCGTCGTTGTCATTGACGGCAGCAAGTTCAAGGCGGTTAACAACCGCGACCGGAACTTCACACGTGCGAAGATGGCGCGGCGCCTGGCTCAGATTGAAGAGAATATAGCCCGCTACCTCAATCAGCTCGATACCGCGGATCGTCAGGAGCCTTCGGACGAGATTGCGATGAAGGTCGAGCACCTGAAAGAGAAGATCGCGGGCCTGAAACAGCAGATGCAGCGTCTCGCAGTCCTCGATGCGCGCATGAAGGCCGAGCCGGACCAGCAAATATCCCTGACCGATCCCGACTCGCACTCGATGGCGACCAGCGGCCGCGGCTCCGGGGTGGTCGGCTACAATGTTCAGGTCGCTGTCGAAAGCAAACACCACCTGATCGTCACGCACGAGGTGACGAATGTCGGCAACGACCGGGCGCAGTTGGCGCCGATGGCGAAGGCCGCAAAGGAGACCCTGGAGGTCGAAACGCTCGATGTGCTGGCGGATCGAGGTTATTTCGACAGCGAGCAGATAAAGCAGTGCGTCGAGGCCGGCGTGACCGTCACTTTGCCGAAGCCGCAGACGTCCAACGCGACAGCGGATGGGAGGTTCGGCAAACCGGACTTTGTCTATCTTCCCGATCAAGACGTCTATCGCTGCCCGGCCAACCAGTTGCTGATCTATCGCTACACCACCATCGAGAAGGGGATGGAGCAACGCCGCTATTGGGCGACGGCGGCCTGCTCGTCCTGCCAGATCAAGAGCAAGTGCACGACAAGCAAAGAGGAACGTCGGCTGACGCGCTGGGCCCATGAGCACCTGGTCGAGGAGGTTCAACGGCGGCTCGACGCCAATCCGGGCGCCATGCGCACGCGCCGGGAGACCGTCGAACATCCCTTCGGCACGATCAAGGCGAGGATGGGCGCCACGCACTTCCTCATGAAACGGCTTCCCAACGTCGCCGCGGAAATGGCGTTGCACGTGCTCGCCTATAATCTGACCAGGGTGATGAATATCATCGGCAGGCCAGCGTTGGTCGCCGCCATCCGCGCAGGATGAAGCCCGGAAGTCACTCGAGTCAGTTGCGTCAATTTGCGCGCAATTTGGCGGACCACCGCCAAGCTATTCGGCAAAGATCCCGACACGAAACAACGAAACGAAGACGCCGCTCGAAAAACGCTCTTGTCACCAGCCCGCTCGGCGTTTTCACACAACCAAGACCCAATGCGGACCTCCATTTGCCGCGTAGATAATGCATCGCGGCTCGAAGCAGTCGTTGGCGCTGGAGGCGCCGAGTCGGCTGTTCGCGTTTGCTATTCCATATCCCATTGGCAGATACGGTAGCCAATGCGTCGCGCTTTGAGATCAAAATGCAAGTGCATTTGGTGGTAGCCGTCCGAGCCCGGCCCAAGCACCGTGGTGAATCGCGCACAGCTTGTGTCGCGGATCTGCGTCATGAAATCGAGATCTTCGTTCGCGCTCCCTATCAAAAGAGTTCGGCCATCTTGGAGCTTGAAACCACGTAGGTCCAAAGCGTTGCCTGTGGCGTGTTCACTGATGATCGCGCCGCTTATACGGTTGCGGCTACGGCACTCGTAACCATCGGATCCGAGGATTTTTGCGAGACCGCCGCCGGCGATCCGAGCGAGCGGGGCTACGTCTTCGCGCACCCAATCTGCGAGCGCCTCTGCAAAATCGCATCGCAGCAGGGATTCCGGCTCCAGGGGAACGCGCGCGCCGTCGGGAAGAATGATGGCGCTGAGCTTCAACGGGGCGGCGATTCCGCAATGATCCGGCCCGACCACGGGCGCGATCAACGCCGCGACGATCCGCCCGCTAGCCATAGCGCGCGTGCAAACCAAGTCAGGCTGAGGGGCGGCCTGTTGCGGACCTGTTTCGATGGACAGAGGAGGTCCAAACTCGCTCGGACGCGGCGGGGGCGCAGGAACGTCGGCGCCTGGTTTTTGGACGGCTGGCGAGTGTCGAAGCGACGGAGAGACGTCTCCTGCAATTGCAGTGAGCCCATAGACGAATAACATCGAGAGGGCAGCGCCGGTCGACGCGACGCATCGATTCAAAATCATGGACGAGATGCGCGCTGGCGGCCTCTCGGACTTCGTCCGCAAAGTTGTCATAGCGAATCGTGAAGTCGCCAAAAACAGCATGGTAATTCGTGGAACTCCTGTTCCCGCCAGCGACATCGACGATCAAAACTGTGCTGTCGCGCCCGGCTCCCGCGGGCGGCGGCGCGGCTATCGCTCCACTCCCCGCGATCATTGCTCGGGCGCGTTTCGAAACGGACGGTTTCGTCGAAGGCAAGGAACGCGTTCACGTATTTCATGGCTGGCTCAATTCGCCGGATTGGCTCGACGCTCCCGTCGAAGGACAAACCGGCGTCATGTTCGCGGATGATCGACCGAGGGAAGAGACTTCAACGAGGTTTGCCGGAGCCGCGCGGCGGCCTCTTCCTGTCGTTGGTTTCGGGCGCTCTCCGGCGTTGCCGCCCAATTCGCGCCGGCGCAGATCAGGGCGCGAGGTGGGCATTTCACGCTTCAAGGGAGGCGCTACTTCTCGACGATTTCCTTCACCGCGTCCCTTACGCCGCCGACGGCGTTCTGTGCCTTGCCTACAGCCTTGTCGTTCCTGCCTTCGGCGACAAGCTTGGCGTCGCCGAGTGTCTTGCCTGCGGCTTCCTTGATGGCGCCAACTGCTTGCTTGGCGACGCCGGCGATTCGATCTTTGTCCATGTTGATGGCTCCTGTTTGTCGAGGGTTTTGCAAGGAACCGGTGGCGGCGAACTATCGGCCGGCCGGTTCGGCGGTTGGAAAAACAATCGCGATTTTATGTTGCCTCGACGAAGGCTGACCCGACAGAATCGGAATGTACTCACGGCCGGGAGAGCTCATCGTTTGATCCCGCCTCTATTCGACGTGAATAGGCATATGCTCGTCGGTCACCACGTCGAAGCGGGTGAGATTGGCGACGCCAAAGGCCGTCGAGATTGGAACGTCCGCCGCGTCGCGACCGCGGCCAATGACGATGCGGCCAATTCGTGGATGGTTGTGACGGGCGTCCATGGTGTACCAGCGCCCTTCGAGATAAACCTCCGACCAGCCGCTGAAATCCATCGGGTTGATATCGGGCGGCACGCCGATGTCCCCGAGATAGCCCGTGCAATAGCGCGCGGGAATATTCATGCAACGGCACAGTGCAATCGCGAGATGGGCGAAATCGCGGCAGACGCCAATACCTTCGTACATTGAATCGCTGGCGCAACGTGTAGGGCGCGCGTCGGGGTAGCTAAATCGGATTTTCGAATGCACGAAGTCGCAGATCGCTCGTACGCGCTGGTAACCGCCCGTCAGTTTTCCGAACGTCGCCCACGCGAAATCGGCGAGTTTGTCGCTGTCGCAATAGCGGCTAGAGACCAGGTACATCAGCACATCGTCGGGCAGAAAAGCGATCGGTGTGAAGGCCATGTCGGGTGGCGTTTCATCAGGTTCGCCCGAGTCTTGGATTACGAAACGGTTGCTGAACGTGACAAAGCCGGGTGGAGCGACAAGACGGGTGACGCGATTGCCAAAAAGATCGACATAAGAACTCATCGCAAGTCGTGGATCCGAGCCGATCACATCCCGCGAAAGCAAGTCAGCGTCACGCGAGGGATGGACATTAAGCTGGAGCAGCATGGGCGTCTGCTCCGGACATTGAAATGTGATGTCAAAGCCTGCCTGGATCAACATTTAGAAATCCTTGAGTTTGGGCCTTCGCGGGCAAATCCCGGCGTATGGCCGCTGCCGATCGTGTTTGCCTTGTGGTGGATGTGAACGTGCGGATCGTTCGGCCGTACGATCAGTGTTTTGATCTCATCCGCGCAGAAATGAAACACGCGGGCTTCGATGATCGATCCAGACGATGCTATGATTGTGCGCGGTCATCGATACGTTCCTTTCCTGTCGCCATAGCCTGCGGACGGCGGGCCAAAGCCCGTCGGCCGCCTCCAGAGCCCTAAATCAGTCGTGACCATGATCGTCGTAATGATGGTGGTGATGATGATGATGATGGTGATGGTGGTGATAATGGTCGCCATCATGGTGATGATGGTGATGTTCCATCGCCATGGGCTCGGCCGCGGGCGCAGCTGGCGCGGGTTCGGCCAAAACGGCGAACGGCGCCAAGGCGAGAGCGGAAGTCAGGATGGTCGCGGCGAAAAATTGCTTCAACATGGTGTTTCCTATCGAGAGTCGTTCCACCCGGCTTGGGAGGGACGTTCGTGGCTTGCGCTCGAAATACAATCGAGCGGCAATGGTTGAAAAATTGGCTTTCTGCGTTGTTGGCTCCCTTCGTTCGCAGACTTTCAATCCGGCCAGGAGACCGGTTTTTCCGTGATGGCGTTGAGCACCGATTGGGTGTCGGCGGCTTGACCCATGGTCTCGGCTTCCGGGTCGAAACGGTTGCGAATATTCGGATTGTCGCGTCGGGATTCTTCGAGAAGCTGAATCACTTTGGCGATTTTTTGCTCGCTGAGAATCGCCAGCTCCAGGATGAGCATTTCCCGGTGATGCGCGAGTTGGTCTTCACGTTCCTGTGAAATGAGGATCAACACGACCATATACAAAGAGGTCAACGAGATCGCCTCGCCCAGCCATGGGAATGGCGGCGAATCGATCATGCGATCGCCAAGAGATGCGGAGAGCAGGTTGAGGCCGATCCAAGCGACGATGACCACGCTGATCACGCCAATGAATTGAGGCCGCCCGAGAAGCTTCACCATGCGGTCGACGACGCGTTGCAGCGGCGTGGCGTTTTCCCGATGCTCGGCGCGGAGCTTCGCAATCGACGAGATCGTCTCGTCGATGTGAACGGGAACAGTCCGCGGCGCGTCATTCATGTTCGTCAAGGCGACTCCTCGAAAAGGAAAATTCGCTGCAGGTCTGGCGCGAAAATGGCGCCCGCTGGGCCGAGCGTAGCAACGGCGCTTGCGAGTCGCTTTTCGACAAGGATGAATCCTCTCTGTCCAGAATGATTTGACCGGCAGAGGCAGAATCAAACTCCGTCGCGCCGCGAAAGGGCAGCCTCGGAATTTACTCACGGGACTTGCATTCTGCGATCTATTCTGTCGCCCCTTTGTCGATTGGCAGGTTTCGGCCTTTATCCAGCGAGAAAGTGGCCGAGCGCGGCGAAGGGCCGCACGCGGTCGCAGACGATCTTCATGATCGCCAACATGGGGATCGAAAGGATGGCGCCGGGTACGCCCCACATCCAGAACCAGAAGACAAACGAAACGATCACAAGAACAGGATTGAGGGTGAAACGTCTTGCGAGAAGCATCGGCGTCAGGGTCTCGCCCTCGATGACATGGATTGCGAGATAGAGGCCCGCCGGCGCCAGCGCGCTCCAGTTGCCGTCGATGGTCAAGAAGCCCGCGAGGAGGAATACGAAGACGCCCAAAGCGGGCCCGATGATCGGCGCGTAGTTCAGCAGGAAGGCGACGGTTCCCCAAAGGATCGGATCGCCAACGCCGGTCAGTTGCATGACCAGGGCCGTGGCGAGCCCGACGGAGAGGTTCATGATGGTAATCGTCACCAGATAGGCGGAAATATCATTTTCGATTTGCTGAGATATATCGATGGCCTGGCGTTTTGCGCCGAAACGCGGCAGGATCTCTACCAGTCGGCGAAGAAAACTGTCGCCCGACAGGAGCAGGAAATATAAAAACAGCACCGTCGTGAACAAACCATCGGCAAAGTTCCGGACGCCTGTGAACAGGGTTGGCAGAAGCGCCGAGCCTGCCAGGGGCCCGCCTTCATCCCGCGGCGGTCCAGCCGAGCCGATATTTTCCACCTGCTGGAAGAATCGGAGCAACGTATCGATTGGCCCTCGAAGAAAGCTGAGCCGTTCCTGAAGTCGAGGAATGCCTTCGGGAAGTTTAGCCGCCCAGGCGCCGGCCGGGCCGGAAATAGCCGCGCCCAGACCGATGATGGCTCCCAGCAGAGTAAAAATGATCAACAGGGCTGCGAGCGGCGCGGGAACCTTCGCTCGCTCCATCATCGCCATGCCCGGTTGCAACAGCAGTTTGAGCGTGATGGCCAAGGCCATTGGCAGCACGATATCACGGGCGACATAAGCCGCCGTCAAAACCGCCAGGGCGAAGAGTCCGCCAAGAAAGATCACCTCCGGTTTGTCGGGAAGCGGCATTTCTGACGGAGGCTGCTCCGTCGGTTCCGCTTCAATCTTTCGATCCGCGTCGCTCATGACAAAACCTGAAACTCAGCCCTGGAACTTTTCGCGGCGAGACAGACATCGGCGATCATCCCGCTCGCGTAAATGCGCCGATCAACTTGCCTGACCGGCGCATGGACTTGATCTTCCCCGATGGAACGCCACGTCGGCATGAACCGAAGGCCGGCGCCCCCGAAGTACGGGCTCACGCGCCTACGGCGCCAACGAGCCAGAGCACCACCAACACGACCAGAACCGTGCCGAGAACGCCGCCAAGCCCGGCGACGCCGTAATGGCTGTGCGCATAATATCCGCCACCGCCGCCGAACAAAAGGATCAAGAGGATGATAAGCAGGATCGTGCCCATTGGTGTTCTCCGTCATTCTGGATCACGGCGGATCCGCCGCCGTTTCGTCCAGTCTAATGTTTCAAACGATCTCGGATCATTGAAAGAGCGTTTGAAAACACTGCATCTCAAAAAGCCTAGGCCGCCGGGCGCCGGCCCGGCAGCGTCGGAAATTACCTATGCGTCCAGAGCGAAGGGATCGATCGCGCCCAGTGTCGCGCGACCTCGGCCAGGGGCTCGTCGAAGCGCAGTTCGAACACTCCCTGCGCTGCGATCTTGAGCCGGCAATGCTGCGTCACCGCTTCGGTCATGGCGCCGACGGCGACGACGTCGCCGATTTCGGCGATACGGTCGACGAAGCAGATTGTCGCCCTGTCCGCCACCACCGCCACGGCGTCGCGCGGCCAAGCGTCGCAGGTTTCGTAAACGCCAATTCTATAAGCGCCGACGCCATAGGTCTTCATAGCGCTGCCTGCGGTTTCAGTTCTCGCGGCGAGTTCAGCATGAACACGCAAGCGTCGTTCTCGAACACCGCGCAGTCTTCTCCGGGCGCACGAACCGAAATGAAGACAATGGCTTCGGTGAGGCTGGCGAAGGACACGCCAGTGGGATATCCGTTGACCCAGATGGAAAACGGCGCAGGACAGGCCCTGCTGTCGCTTTCTCGCGGCTGCGTCCAGACATATCGCCGCTCCAGGGCGTCATAGATCTCGAAGCTCAGGCTTTCGACATTGTTCATCGGAATGGATGTCACTGCGTCATGCAGGGTCGAGAAAGGGGCTCGATCGGCAAAGCCGTTGACCAGGACGCGAAATCTTGGAGTTGCGGAAAATGTCGAGTGAAAGCTGAATGTCGTCATGTTCATTCCCCTGATGAGAACCGGCTGCGGCCTTTGCCAGGAACGACCCGCAGGATAAATTAGGACCCCGCCGGGCAAGATCAGAAGGATCGGAAAACACTCACGCGGCGCGCCGCGCTTCAGGCTCATCAACCGATGTCGAGACGGCGGAACATCGGAACCTTCACCAGGTCCATGGCGATGGCGAAGGCCGCCGCCGTTGCGAGCGTCAGGGCGACCGTGGCGACAGGCAAGGGCGTCATGGCGATTCCACCGACGGCCAGCGTCGAAGCGATCCCGATATCGGCGACGGAAGACACGACAAGCCAGGAGCTTGGGCGGGATGACCACAGGCGCCGGCGTTCGCGATTGTTATAGGTCGTCGCCTGATTGCCGAACACGATGGCGATGAACGCCAGCGTTCTCAGGGCGTCGATGTCGAGCTTCGCGTAATAGGCGCCGAACCCCATCACCGACGTGCAAAAAGCCAGTTCGCCTAATCCCATGATGACGCCGGCTATGGTCAGGTTGCCGATCCTCCAGGCGTTCGGCATGGGCGAAGGCTGGACATTGTCGGTCGCCAGCGACATGCCGAGGAAGTCGCCGGCGATCATGACCAGCACCATCAGCAAGGGCGTCAGGATGGCGTGCCCGGTCATCACCAGTCCGACGGCCAGGAAGAGCACTTGCATGGTCTTCTTGGTGATCGAGTTCAGCGCATAGCTCAGGATGCGCTGGAAGGTCATTCGCCCTTCCTTGACCGCGGAGACGATGCCGCCGAGTCCCGCCTGCGTCAGCACCATCCCCGCGGCCGATTTGGCGACGTCGGTCGCCGTCGAAACGGCGATGCCGATTTGCGCCTGGCGGAGCGCCGGCGCGTCATTGGCGCCGTCGCCGCACATGCCGACCGTGTGGCCGCCATTCTGGAAAGACTTGACAAGCCTGTACTTGTCCTCGGGCAGAACGCCGGCGAAGACCGAAAATTGCTCTGCCCGGAGATTATCGGGGACCGCCCCCGGCGGGCAGGTCTGGCCGGCGAGACCGACCGCGCGAGCGACGATTGCGGCGGTCGCGGGGGCGTCGCCGGTCACCATGATCGTTGCAACGCCCAGAGCTTTCAATGCGGCGATCAGCGGTGCGGAATCCTCGCGCGGCGGATCGCTGAGCGCAATCAATCCGGCGAGTCTTACGCCGTCATCTGGCCCTGCTGCGACGGCGAGAACTCTAAAACCCTTGTCCTCGAGTTCCTTCGCCGCCGCTATTGCCGTCGGGGAAGACGACGCCAGTTTGCTGACGATCGCAAAGGCCCCCTTGATGATCTTGATTGGCTTGCCCGCAGCGTCGGCAGCGGTCGCCTCGGAGCTTTTCCTTGACGGATCAAAGGCGGTAAACTTGCTCAGCTTTGGCGCGTCGGAGACGCGCTGGCTCGACGCCGCCTGGCGAATGGCGGCGTCCACCGGGTCCTGGCCGCCGTCGGAGCTGGCGAGCGACGCCAGCACAAGAACATGGGCGGGATCGAAGCCCGGCATCGCCCGAACATCCGTCACGGCGAGTTCATTGCGTGTCAGCGTTCCGGTTTTGTCGGAGCACAGCACATCCATTGACGCGGCTTCGTCCACCGCCGACAGGCGGGTCGGAAGAACGCCAAGTTTCGCCAGTTCGCGCGCGCCGAGCGCCGCGGCGAGCGTGAAAGTGGCCGGCAATGCGACCGGTATGGATGCGAGCACCGCCGTCAGCACGAGGGGAATGATTTCGGCCGGGGGCATGTTCAGAAAAAAGTACGAATAGACGACAAGCACGATGATGACGATGCCATTGAAACCGGCAAGGTTGCGCACGACGCGCAAAACCGCCTTCTGCTGCGTGCTGACCACATGCGCCGTGCGCACCAGTTCGGCGGTTCGCCCGAATTTCGTATGCGCGCCGGTCGCCGTGACTTCGGCCACCGCCTCGCCGCGCCGCACCAGCGCGCCCGCATAGGTCTCGACGCCCGGTCCCGCCTCGATGGGTATCGATTCTCCGGTCAGCATGGATTGATCGAGCAGAACGCCGCCCTCGGTGAGACGAACATCGGCGGCGACAACCCCGCCAAGGGAAAGCTTCACCACATCGCCCGGAACCAGTTCGGCTGCGGGAACAAGCGCCCACGCGCCGTCGCGCCGCACCGATGCGTTCAGTGCGAGCCGGGACCTTAACGCCGCCAACGTCGCCTGGGCGCGGCTTTCCTGGAACAATCCCAAGCCGGCGTTGAACGCCAGCAGGGTGGCGATGATCGCCGCCGAAACATAATCGCCAAGGATGACCTGGAGGATAATTGCCGCCTCGAGCATCCAGGGAACCGGCGCCCAGAATTTCTCCAGCGCCATCCGCAAAGGATGCATCGAGGTGTCGGGCATGGCATTGGCGCCGACCGTCGTGAGAAGGCGTCGCGCCTCCTGGCTCGTCAAGCCGTCGTCGGAAGCTTGGCGCATGTTGTCCAATTCGCTGTCCTTTCATGCCAAAAGGGCCGCTTCGAAAAGCGGCCCCCTCGTTTTTCTCGGCCGAGGGCCGGCCGTTACTCGATCACTTGCACGATGCGATGGGTCCTGGGATCGACCAGCACCGTCTCATTGTTGACGACCGTATAGCGATAGTCCTGCACGCCGTAGTCGGAGGGAACTTCGTAATAGGTGACGCCGCTGTCGGGGAGGATCGCGCCAACGGCGACGGCATGGTCGTAGGCATAGGAATCATGGTGTTCATGAACGACATAGGTTCTGAAGCGCGGGCGCTGATCGACGCCAAGCAGACCCGCTACGCCGCCTCCAACCGCGCCGACGACGCCCCCCACGACGGCGCCCACGGGACCAGCGGCGCGATCGCCTTCATGTATGCCTTCGTCGGCTCCGCGCACGACGCCCTGGGCGTGAGCCGCAATCGGCAGAACGAGAAACAAGGCGGCTGCGGATAAAATCTTGATGTTCATATCGTGCTCCAAATGAATCTTCGTATTCACGCGCGCCGATCCAGGATGGGTCGGCCTACGCATTGAATGGATCGGGGCGTCAGTGCGCTCCGGCAAACGCCGGGACGTTGCGACGCCCGGCCATTCTGACGTCGATCGAAAGCAGAGAACCGTTGTGCTGGCGGGCGATGTCGTCGACCCAGTCGGCGACGTCGGCGAGCGTCGAGCCGACGGGCATGCCCAGCGCGATGGACCCGTCCGCGAAGATGACACGCAACCTCGGTTCACCCGTTTGCGGCTTATGATGTATATGCATGTCGCTCTCCGTGGTTCGTTTTTCGGGCTCGTTGCGAGATCGCGGGCGCTCGCCCTGAGGCGCCGGCCTCGGCGTTCATTTCACTTTGGCGCGGACCTTCGTCCAGGTCGCGGCCAATTCGTCCGAAGATTTCCTGAAAGAGTATTTGGCCATTTCCCAATCGGCCGCGCCTGTGGTCTCCAGCTTGGCCGAGGCTTCCCTGGCTTTGCTCCAGGCGGCGTCCAAATCTTCCGACGCGGCCATGCGGGCCGCGCTCGATCCGGCCTTGGCGCTTTCACGATCCAGCTTGACGCGCCATTGCTGCATGTGTTCGCGAGCCCGCTCGGTATAGGCGCCGCGTTCGGAGTTCGAAGGGCCGGCCTCGGCCGTCGTGACCTCGGGTGGACGGGGTTCGGGGGGCGCCAGATTCGCCGCGGCGGACCATGCGCCCATCAAAGCGAACGACGCGACGATGATGGTGCGGACGAACATTTTTTTCATGGCGAATTTCCTTGTGTCGGGCGCCGGATCGGGCGGCGTTGCAGCATCCGAGGTCGTCGATGGGCAAACGGTAGCTACGACGGTCTGGCGCGGACAGGATCGGAAACTACTCTAGGCGGTGCAAAGACGGATCGGCGGCATGGGATGTTGCAATGCATCGGCCGTCCGGCCGGAACGAGAACCGGACGCAGGGTCGGAAATTGCTGAATTTTCGATTGATTTCGGGATGAGCCGCAACCGCGGCTTGCCTTCAGGCCGCTGCTTTTGGTTCGCCTAGCGCGGCCCGGATGGCGATAACCAGATCGCATTCGAAATAAGGCTTTTGCAGCACAATCGCGTGAGGCCTGAGCATTCTGACAGCCTTGGCGTCGCCGGTGACGAAAATATGCGGCACAGACCTGACGCCCGTGATCGTCTCGACGGCGCCGATGCCGCTTCCATTCTGCAGATAAGCGTCGACGATCATCAAATCCGGTTTCGACCGATTGGCGGCGGCGACCGCGCCGCTCTCGCTGGCCTCGCGGGCGCAAACCTTGTGGCCAAGCGCTTCGATCAATTCGCCGAGCAGGCCGGCGATCACGCCATCGTCTTCCACGATCATCACGCGGATCATTTTCATGGGCCAATCCGATAACGCTTGCGCTTCCACCAGTGCGTCGCCGCCGGAAGACTTTTTGTGGTTGCTGAGCATAGACCACGCCTGCGCCGCGACGTCAGGTTCGGAATGTACTCACGCCCGCTTTAGGCAAAAGGGCGCCACAGAGCATTGATTAAGTGATAGGATTGGCGCGTCCTGGCTGCGCAGGCGGGTTTCGAAAAGGATTTCGCATGCGGGCGCATCAATCGCCTTCCGGAAAAAAATCTCCCCTCAAAACGCAAGATCGATCGCCGCATGAGCCTGCACCAGCGCCCTGCGCATACTCGATTGTAGCGATCGGCGCCTCCGCCGGGGGGCTCGACGCGTGCAGGCTGTTGCTGGACGCGCTGCCTCCCGACGCCGGCCTCGCAGCGATTCTGGTCCAGCACCTTGATCCGACACATGAAAGCATGTTGGTGGAATTGCTGGTCGGGCATACGTCGATGAAAGTCTGTCAGGCGACGGACGGTCTGCCGATCGAGCGCGAGCATCTGTATGTCATTCCGCCGGGCTCCTATCTCTCCGTCAAGGGCGGCGCCTTGCGGCTCTCCCAGCCCAAAGAGCGTCATGGCGCGCGGCTGCCTTTCGATTTCCTGCTGAATTCCGTGGCGGACGAATTCGGCGAGCGCGCCATTTGCGTCATCCTTTCGGGAACAGGGGCCGACGGCAGCCGGGGCCTGAAGGCGATCAAGGAAAAGGGAGGGCTAGTCGTCGCACAGGACCCCGAAGAAGCCGGCTATGATGGCATGCCGCGCAGCGCGATCCAGACCGGAGCGGTGGATCTCGTGCTGCCGGCGGCAAAAATTGCCGAAGCGATCGTCAAACTTGGTGCGCGCGCGGAGAGAATTTCGCCAATTGGAAAACCGGATCAGGAATGGCTGACGCAAATCATCGACCTGCTGCGCACGAAAACAGCCCATGATTTCAGACTGTACAAACAGGGCACCTTGCAGCGCCGGATCGAGCGCCGGATGGCGCTCGAAACCGATGACATGGACCTTTACCTGCAGATGCTGCGCGACGATCCAAGGGAACTCGATTTTCTCGCCAAGGACCTGCTGATCAACACCACCAGCTTTTTCCGCGACCCGAAAGTGTTCGACTTCCTCGCCGAAAAAGTCCTTCCCGGCCTCGTAGCCCATCAACCGGCGGATCAGCCTTTGCGACTCTGGATCGCCGGATGCAGTTCGGGCGAGGAAACCTATTCCCTCGCCATGCTTTTCCGCGAGGCGATCGCCGCCGCCAACAAAAATATCAAGCTGCAGGTGTTCGCCTCGGACATCGACGCCGATGCGGTCGCGCAGGCCCGCGAAGGTCTTTATCCCTCATCCATCGAGGCCGAGGTGTCGGCGGAGCGGCTGGCGCGCTTCTTCGTCAAGGAGGAGCGGGGCTACCGAATATCGCCCGAATTGCGCGCGGACGTGGTCTTCACCGTGCAGGACGTGCTGGCCGACCCGCCGTTCTCGCGTCTCGATTTCGTATCCTGCCGCAACCTGCTGATCTATCTGGGTCCGGAGGCGCAAGGAAAGGTCATGGCTCTGTTCCATTTCGCCTTGCGCGAGGGTGGCGTGCTGCTTCTCGGCAGCGCCGAGACGGTCGGCGAACCGCACGGCCGCTTTACGGCGATCTCCAAGAGCGAGCGTATTTTTCGCCATACGGCGCGCGGCAGGACGGGTGATTTCGGTTTTCGCAGCGACGGCGTGCGCATTCCCGCGCGCCAGGGCCAGGGGCGGCCGCCGACGCGTGAAACCGTCCTCGCCGAACTTTGCCGGCGGCTGGTGCTGGAGAATCACGCGCCGGCGGCGGTTCTGATCAATCGCAAGAACGAGTGCCTTTTTTCGCTGGGGCCAACGGATCGCTATCTTTCCGTTCCGCCAGGCCAGCCGACGCACGATCTGTTGGCGATGGCGCGAAAAGGCCTGGGCGCGAAGTTGAGATCGATCATCCAGTTGGTTTTCCATGAAAGCGCGCCCGTGGTCGTTGGCGGCTGCCGGGTCGATCGTGACGGCGGGTCGCTGTGCTTCGGCCTGTCGGCGCGGCGGGTCGAAAGCGATGGCGAGGAATTGGCGCTGATCTGTTTCCTCGAGGAGGCGGGGCACGACCGTCGGCAAGGCGGCGCCGGCCCGACGGGAGAGGCTTCGCGGGTCGCCGAGCTTGAGCAGGAGCTGGAAGGCACGCGGCTCGAATTGCAGGGAGCGATCCGCAATCTGGAAATCTCGAGCGAAGAGCAGAAGGCGATCAACGAAGAAGCCTTGTCGGTGAACGAGGAGTTCCAGTCGACCAACGAGGAGTTGCTCACCTCGAAGGAGGAACTGCAATCGCTCAACGAGGAGCTGACGGCGCTTAACAACCAGCTTCAGGAAACGCTCGACCGTCAGCGAACCACTTCCGACGATCTGCAGAACGTGTTGTACAGTACCGATGTCGCGACGATCTTCCTCGACGTGAATCTCAACATCCGATTTTTCACCCCGGCGACTAAGTCTCTGTTCAACGTGATCCCCGGCGATGTCGGGCGCCCGCTGGCGGACCTCGCTTCGCTGGCGGCGGACAACTCGCTTCTTCCGGATTCGCGAGCGGTGCTCGCCAAGCATCTGCCGATCGAACGGCAGATCGAAGCGCGCAGCGGCGCCTGGTACCTGAGGCGAATCCTCCCCTATCGGACGCAGGGCGGCGGCGTCGAAGGCGTGGTCATCACCTTCGCCGACGTCACCGATCGCAAAGGCGTCAACGACGCGCTGGAGGCGGCCAAGCGCAAGGCGGAAACCGCCGACGCGGCGAAGTCCCGCTTCCTCGCCGCCGCCAGCCACGACCTCCGCCAGCCGCTGCAAACGCTCGCCCTGTTGCAGGGGCTGTTGACGCGCGCGGTCGAAAGCGAGCGGGACCGGAAACTGGTGGCGCGAATCGGCGAGACGCTCGGGGCGATGACGGGCATGCTCAATGCTCTGCTCGACATCAACCAGATCGAAGCCGGCTCGGTCCGCCCGGAGATGGCGCTGTTCCGGGTCAATGACCTGCTGGTGAAATTGCACGACGAGTTCAGCTATCAGGCTCAGGCGAAAAATCTCGACCTATGCGTGGTCCCCTGCAGCCTGTCGATTTGCAGCGATGCCAGCCTGCTCGAACAGATGATGCGCAACCTGCTTTCGAACGCCTTGAAATACACCCGGAGTGGAAAAGTACTGCTCGGCTGCCGTCGTCACAGGGGAATGTTGCGCATCGAAGTCTGGGACACCGGGATCGGAATTCCAGACGAGGAAATCCAGGCGATTTTCGAGGAATATCATCAAGTGGGCAATGAGGCGCGCGAACGCAGCCTCGGCCTCGGCCTCGGTCTCTCCATCGTACGGCGGATCGGCAATTTGCTCGGCCATCGCGTGCGCGTGCGCTCGCATCACGGCAAGGGCTCGGTCTTCGCCATCGAAGTAGCGCTGCCGCCGGTATCAGCGGCGCCGAAGCCTTCGGGGTCGCGTCCGGATGTCGATTCCGCGAATGTTGGAAAGATGGTTCGCAAAGGCGCGATACTGGTCGTCGAGGACGATCCTGAATTGCGCGAGCTTCTCGCTGTTTCTCTCGGCGAGGAGGGGCACAAGGTGGCGCGCGCCTACGACGGCTCCGAGGCGATGCAACTGGTCGAGCGGGAAGGTTTCCGGCCCGACCTCATTCTGGCGGATTTCAATCTGCCCAACCGCATGAACGGCCTCGAAGTGGCGGCCACGGTGCGCGAAAAGCTGCATCGCAACGTGCCCGTGATCATTCTGACCGGCGACATATCGATCCACACATTGCGCGCCATTGCCGACGCCGACTGCGCGCAGCTCAACAAGCCGGTGAAGCTCGACGCCGTGACGCAGGCCGTGCAACGGGCGCTAGCGGCCAAGCATGAGCCGGTGCGCGCAAAGCCTCAACAGCGCGTCGAAATGTACGAGGCCCCGGCGGGGCCGGTCGTTTACGTCGTCGATGACGACAGCCACATCCGCGCGGCGATACGCAGCGTGCTGGAGGAAGACGGACGGACCGTCGAGGATTTTGGCGACTGCGAGTCCTTTCTCGAGGCCTACCGACCGGGGCGGGAAGCCTGCCTGCTGATCGACGCCTACCTGCCGGGAATGAGCGGGCTCGAATTGCTCAAGCGGCTCAACGACGAGGGTCACCGGATGCCGGCGGTGATGATCACCGGCAACAGCGATGTGGCGATGGCGGTCGAGGCCATGAAGTCTGGCGCGTCGGACTTCATCGAGAAGCCGGTCGGCCGCGACGAGTTGCTGGCCTGTGTCGAGCGCGCGCTGGAGCATTCGCAGGACGCGAGCAAACTCGTCGCCTGGCGGGAGGACGCCGCCAGCCATTTGAAGGGCCTCACGCAGCGGCAGAAGGAGATCATGGAGATGGTTCTCGCCGGTCATCCGAACAAGAACATCGCGGCGGATCTCGGCATCAGCCAGCGCACGGTCGAAAACCATCGCGCCGCAATCATGAAACGGACCGGCGTGAAATCGCTTCCGGCGCTTGCGCGGCTGGCTGTTGCAGCGGAGAAGTGATTTCGGCGTCGCCGGGATCGAATGCACTCGTCGTCATGAGTAGATTCCTAGGCGCTGTCCGCGCCTCAACGCATTCAGGCGAAAAGTCGCTTCATTGAACGGCGCGAATCCGCGCGCCGCCGGCTTCGCCGATCCACCGGCTTTCGGCCCCAGTTTTCGCTCGTTCCTGGTTAGATTCCGAACCTGCGCGCCAAGCGCCCAGGCGACTAAGCTCGAATGGTCAAAACAGAAAACCGATCAGGAGAGTGAGATGAGAAAGTCGAGCATTTCGGCTGTTATTGCCGCGGTTGCGGTTGGCGCCCTGGCCCTTGGGACGGCGCAGGCGGCGAATCACAGCGGAAGCGGGCACGGCGGCGGCGGGCACGGCGGCGGTGCGCATCGCTGAATGGCCGGTCTCGCCAGATTCATGCGCTTCGGCGACCGGATATTCGGACGCGCCGGCGGCGCATACCGTAATACGGCAATCGCACCAAGAAGATTTCGTCCAGTTTTCACTATAAGTTCGACCTACCGAGGATTACCTGCATGTTGAAATCATCGTTCCTGAGTCTGGCTTTGGCTTTGTCGCTGGCCGGCTCCGTCCTGTCTACAGCCATAGCCGCGCCGACAGGCCTTCCGAGACCTGGGCTGGCGTCGTCAGAGGCCGCCATCGAGACTGTAGCCTATCATCATCATCGCCACCATCATCATTATTATTACTATTATCACCGTCATCACCATCATCACCGTCACCATCATTACTACGGAGCCTATTCTGGTTACGTGGTTGGCGGCGGAGGAGGCGGCTTTCAAGGCGGCGGAGGCGGTCATGGCGGCGGAGGCGGTCATCGCGGTGGCGGACATGGCGGAGGCGGGCATCACGGCGGGCATCGCTGATCCGCAAGTCGTCTGAGTAGATTCCGATCCTCCCACTTCCCGGAAAAAGCCGCCTAACTGGAAGGGTGCCGACAGTCTTCTCGACTGCGGTTTTCAATTCACAAGCGAGGACGTCATGTCAGGTGAAGGACTGCTCACGCTGCTTTTGGTCGGCGTCGTCGCCGGATGGCTGGCGGGCCATTTCGTGCAAGGCACTGGCCTGGGCCTCATCGGCGATGTGATTGTCGGCGTTGCAGGAGCCTTCATAGGAGGATTGCTGCTGCCGCAACTTGGCGTCCATCTCGGTTCCGGGATGGTCGCATCGATCGCCAATGCGACAATCGGCGCAGTTTTGCTCCTCTTCGTCATCCGACTCGTTCGAGGCGGAGGCGGTTTGCGAAGCCGTTGGGGAGGCCTGTTCGGAAGACGCTGGTAAAGCGGCGCCGAACCAGCCACTTCGCGACCATTCCATTCAACGCGTCCGAAAAGCGATTGATTCGGGTGCAACAGGAGTTTTAGCCATGGGTGACCTCATTCGCTTCGGTCGACGCGTACCGCTTCCGTCAACCGTTCAAATCCTCCACGACCTTCTCGTCGCGCAGCAAAATGACAATGCTCATCGAGCCAATATCGCAAGGGACGCTCGATCAAGCATCGATCCCGAAATTGGGCCGCCGACCACAAAAATCTACGTGCCGCCTCAAGGCTAACTTCCAAGTTCGCCTCGGTTGGTGGGAACGGCCGCCTGCAAAGGTTTGCCACGAAAATAAGGGGTCATTGAAATGTCTGCATCGCTTACGCCACCTTATGTCGTCCCTGCCGCGCTGGCGCCGCTGGCTGCAGCGGTTTGTCTGGTCCGAGCGCACCGGTGTTGCGTGCTCAAAGCGAGAGCCTGTTGATTGTGGCAACTGCGGAACAATGACTATTTCAACGTTCATCCTCTAAGGATTATGACTATGACCAATGCACTTTTTATTGCCGTGCTTCTTGCGGGCGTTGCTCTGGCGGGAGCCCAAGCGACAGCTGGGGAGCGGTTGAATGATGGGCTGATGGGCGCTGGGGCAGGCGCTCTTGTAGGCGGGCCCATCGGGGCGGTCGCAGGAGGCGCGATCGGCTACGTGGCAGGGCCAAATATCGCGCATGGATATCGCTATCATCATCACCATCGCCACCATATCCACGATTGAACCCGCCGCCGGCCGCAGGATCTCGACGTCCGCAATGTAGGGCCGCCATTTGGCGGCCTTTTTCCAAAGCCGTCGCTTCCCATGACCCCGGAATGGGGCTCGAGCCTGAACGGCGATGGGCCGCCACGCCAAAATATCGATGTCAGCTTTATGCCAGACAGGGACCCTTTCGCCGCACGACAATTTCCGGTTGTGGCGCCGAGCAGCCGGTGATGATTGTTTTTCGAACGGCTGTTATCTGCGCTTTGGAGCCTAAGCGCTGGCGGTGCGTTGTGCCTGATGGCCCGCAGTGAGCAGGGGGCTGAGGATTGAGTGGTTGGATAGGAGTTTACTTCCATTTCCGAGTCCCACAGCCAGCAACAGGACCGTCAGCTGAACCGGCTCACATGTTCCGTGTTTAGCGCAATTTTTTCCCTGATCGACCCTATTAAAATCCCTGTTAACACCAACGGGAATTTTGCGCGCAAGATCCTGAAATTCCGTGGGATGTTGAAATCGAGAACGCCGTTTCGGGATCACTTTCACCAAAGATTCGCTGTTCTTTCCCTGTTGGCAGGGAAATTTAGTGACAGAGCGGTTGGGGGATCACTGCTTCCAGCACCATCAAAAACAACGAGTCGGCGCGCCGGGATCGCGATTGAGCGCGACAGGCGACCATTTCCTGTCGGCCACGCGACCACGTCACGCCCGATGGTGCTGGCGAAACTCGATCCGCAGACGAGATGAACGCCTTGCGGTCGGCGCGCGCCGCCCTCCGCGGTGCAAGGAAATGCGCTTGGCGGCGACGCAACTGCGTGACCCTCGCAGCCAGCGCGCGGAGGCCGGGATAGCCGTCAGATAGCCCACAATCCGCCAACAATTGAACATAAATGGCCGTCACTTAAGACGCCGTGGGGCGGCGGGTGTTCAGTCCGAGCCCCCTGCCGGCGCTCTCGTTCTATGCCCCCCACAGACCGAGAGCGCCGGATTTTTCCTTTGCAATCTGCTCGTCACGGCCCGTAGCGCGATCTTGGCAAATGCCGATTTGCAACGATCGCCCGCAATCGTGATCGTCGCCGACGAATCACCGAGACCTTTCCGAACAGTTTGGCTAAATTCCACTTGCTCCTCCGGAGGAGGCGAAGCGGGAGCCCGACGTAGGGGGGCGTCGGGCTCCTTGTCTTCCCCCTGCCGAACCTCCAGCGTCACCCGGATCGCAAGCTCAGAACGATCCGAACACCGTGCCGAGTCCGATCACCGCGGCCAGCGCCACCAGCGAACTGACCACGCCGACCATGACGATGTCGAAATAGCTTTCGCGATGGCTGGAGCCGCAGACGGCCAACACGGTGACCACCGCGCCATTATGCGGCAGCATGTCCAGCGTTCCTGCGCCGATCACCGCGACGCGGTGCATCAGGCCGGGATCGATGCCCTGTTCGGCGGCGATCTGCATATAGGCGCCGCCGAGCGCGTCGAGCGCGATGGTCAGGCCGCCCGACGCGGAACCGGTCAAGGCGGCAAGCACGTTGGTCGCCACGGCGAGCGAAACCAAGGGTCCGCCGCCGATGCCAAGCACCCAGTCGCGAACCAAAGCGAAAGCCGGCAGCGCCGCCACCACCGAGCCGAAGCCGACGAGGCTGGCGACGCTGAGCACCGGCAGCACGGAGGCGTTGGCGCCGGCGTCCATCGAGGCGCGCAAGGAAGGCAGGCGGCGGAAATTGATCGCCACCAGCACGGCGATAGCCGCCGCCAGCGCCACCACCACCGCCCAGACGCCGCCGACGGCGGAGAGCGAGGTCTCGCCCCAGGCGGGTTCGGCAAGGAACGAGGCGTCGAGGCGGGGCAGCACGAACAGCGACATCACCAGATTGACGCCGATCACGACAATGAGCGGCAGGAAAGCCAGGACGACCGGCGGGCCGCCCGCGCATTCCTGGCTATGGGCGATCTCAATGGGATCGAAGGCGCCCGCCGTCGTCGCGCGCTCGCGCACGATAAGATCTGTCGACGCATGATCGGCGGCTTTGGCGTCATCCGTGGACAGGATGTCATCGCCAAAACCTTCGCCCTTCGCGCGGGCCTTGGCCTCGGCGCGGGCCAGCCACCACAGGCCGAAAGCCAGCATGATCGCGGAAGCGACGACGCCGAGGCCCGGCGCCGCAAAAGGCGTGGTGCCGAAAAACGGCGTGGGTATGGCGTTCTGGATTGCCGGCGTGCCGGGCAGGGCGGACATGGTGAAAGTCGAGGCGCCGAGCATGATCGCCGCGGGCATCAGCCGTTTGGGAATTCCCGCCGAGCGGAACAGGGCCTGAGCCATCGGCGCGATGACGAAAAAGGCGACGAACAAGCTGACGCCGCCATAGGTGACGAGGGCGCCGGCCAGCACCACCGCCAGCACCGCGCGCTTGGCGCCGAGCTTTTCGGTCATGAAGCTCGCGATGGTCGATACCGAGCCGCTGTCCTCCATCAGCTTGCCGAACAAGGCGCCGAGGAGAAAGATCGGAAAAAACTGCATGATGAACTGCGCCGCGCTGCGCATAAAAGTCTGCGTCCAGTGCGCGAGGGTGGGCTCGCCGGCGAGGAGCGCCGCGAGGATCGCGGCGGCGGGCGCCAGCAAGAGAATGCTCCAGCCGCGATAGGCGAGCCAGATCAGCAGGCCGAGGGCGAAGAGAATGCCGAGCAGACCCATGCGTCAAACTCCTTCCAGCAGGACATCGATGTCCATCGTCGATTTCTTGCCGAGTTCAAAAGCGTGCGCGTCGAGAAAAGCTTGCGCGGATTTGCGGCCCTCGTCGCGCAGCATGGTCAGGAAGGCCCATTCCGTGATCATCTTCGACGAGGCGCCGAGGGTGTTCATGACGTCGTTGCCGACGCGATGGAGGCGCAGTTTCGCCCATTCAGCGCCTTCGCTGTCGCCGGCGTCGACGACCTTGCGGAGCATGGCGATCATGCGCAGTTCCTTGAGCGCGACGGCGTTGAAGGAAATCTCGTTCAGGCGGTTCATGATTTCCGAGGCGGTGCGCGGCGTTTCCGCGCGTTCGACGGGATTGATCGGGATGAGAATCATGTCGTCCGCCTTGCAGTAGCGCACCAGCGGCGTGAGCGTCGGATTGCCGGAATAGCCGCCGTCCCAATAATGGTCGCCCTCGATTTCGACGGCCTGGAACATGCTCGGCAGACAGGCCGAAGCGAGAAGGACTTCGGGCGTGACGGCGTCGTTGCGGAATATCCGGCCCCTGCCGGTATGGACATTGGTGGCGGTGATGAAGACATTGATCGGCGACTTGGCGATCAGGTCGAAATCGATGAATTCGTTCAGAAGGTCGCGCAGGGGATTCTTGCCGGAGGCGCTCAAAGTATAGGGCGAAATCACCCGCGACATCATGTCCGCCATCAGATAGACGGGCGAGTTGTCCATCGTCCAGCGGCCGAGAAGAATGTCGAGCGGCCCGCGCTGCAACGGGCTGAACCGCGCCGCGTCCGAGACGCCGCGCCAGAAATTTTCCAGCGCCGCGCGCGCGCCCTGCGCGCCGCCCCTGGCGTAGCCGGCGGCGAGAACGGCGGCGTTCATCGCGCCGGCCGAAGTGCCGGAAACGCCATCGATCTCCAGCCAGGGCTCTTCCAGAAAACGATCGAGCACCCCCCAGGTGAACGCCCCGTGCGAACCGCCCCCTTGCAAGGCGAGATCCACCAGGATCGGGTCGCGGGAGATTGTTTTTGCAGCGTGTTCCATCTTCATTGGACCTTGCTTTATCGGACTTGGCGGAAATGAATTCGGGGCAAGCTAAGCGGCGCTATCTTAAGTCGCCTTCGCGAGAGCGCCAGACCTTTTTGCTGCGATGCGAAGACTTGAGGCGAGGGAGAGCCACGAAAAGGCCCTGACGCCTCGATCCATAAGCTCGAGGATATTGCTGGGCCTATATGACAGTCTCGCGACTCATCCCTCGGGCAGGTCCACAAGAGCCTCGGCTCCCCCAAGCTTTTCATCGGGCGCCTGTCCCGACAGCAGGACGGCGATCCAGCGGCTTCCCGGATATTGTTCGCAGATGGTCAGGCAGGCGATGGCGATGGGAACGCCGATCAGGGTTCCCGGCAGGCCCCAGAGAAAACTCCAGAAGAACACCGAGAAGACCACGAAAAACGGTGAGATGGACAGGGTTTTGGCGGTGAACAAAGGCTCCAGGTAGCTGCCGATCAGGAACTGCACGATGGTCAGCGCCACCAGCACCAGGACCGCCAGTTCCCACGATCCCGTTTGCGCGAAGGCGAACAGGGTGGGCAGAACGGTGGCGATCAACGGACCGAGGAAAGGGATGTAGTTCAGCGCGAAAGATATGACGCCCCAAGCGGCGGCGACTTCGAGGCCGACGGCAAGCGAAAAGCCCCAGACGATCAACCCCGTCACCATGCTCGCCAAAGTGCGGACCAGCATGTAGCGGCGGATTTTCCTGGCCGTCTTGACGCCAGCGGCGATCAGCCTTCCGCCATTCGGCTCGTCTTCGATCTTGCGAAGGTTTTCCGCGAAGACCCCGGCTTCGAGGAGGCCCATGGTCAGGAAGATCAGGATCAGCAGCGAGAAGCCGATGAGGCCGTTCAACCGGATGGCGATCTGCTGAAACAGCCGCAGCAGCCACACGACATTGAACCGTTCCGCGACGATGGAGGCGATGAAAACGTCGTGCTGCTCCAACCATTGCGTACTGGAAGCGTAAAGCGCTTGCAGGCGATCGAAATTGCGGGTGAGCCATTGGGCGATCTGGCCGCCCCCCCAGGCGATCACGGAGGACAAGGTGACGAAGACCACCAGCGTCACCAGCAGGGTGGCGATGAGCGCCAGCGCCTTCGGCATTATCTTCTGCAGCGCCTTCTGGAACGGCCAGACGATGGCCATGGCGAACAGGGCGAAGGCGACCGGCTCGAAGACGCGGGCGGCGAAATAGAGCGCCGCGATGCCGATCGCGGCGATGACCATCGCCGCCGCCATGCGGATGAGGCCGTTTTCCATTCCATTTCCTTGCAAGAGATCAATGTGGCGCAGGCGGCTTGGCTGGCATGCCTTGTTCGATGCGCTCGATCATATAGGGGAAGAAAGGATTCGACGACATGCGAAGCAGCGAATCCAGGCTGACGATCAGCGTTCCCCGCTCGCCGCGCGGCGAAATGGCGCCGAGATTGACGCCGAAATCCTCGAGCCCGTCCGGCTGCAATCCGTAAAGCGAATCGTTGAGGGGAAAGGGCAGTGCGACATGCGACAGCGAAAACACGCCCGGCGGATAGGCGAGCCCAAGGGCGCGCGATTGCTCTTCGACGGCGCCCGTCTCCGTCACCCGCTCGGCGACTTCGCTGCTGTCGGGCGAGATGTTGGTGATGATCGTGGTGCGGAACAGGCGCGGCGGCGGGTTGAGCAGGCGCGCCAGGGTCGTATTCGAGGCGATGCGCAGCAATTGTCCGAATTTCGCGCTGCGGTTCAGATCGAACAGCACGAGTTCGCTGCCGCTCAAGGGAAGCTGCGCATAGAGGCCGGTGACGATCGCGCGGGTCGAGACGGTGAAGTCGATCACCGATTGAAAGGTGAGGAGCGGCGCCAGGCTGTCGAGACGCTTCTCGTCGGCAAGCCGCGCGATCTGCTGTTGCAGCACGTGCGTCACGAGATAGGACTGGCGCGCGCCATTCACCGGAAACGAATTATACTTGAACGGATTGAACTCCGGCACGACGCCGAGCCAGGCCGCCTTGGCGAAGGCCGGGAAGAAGGACGGCAGCGCGGCTATCCCGGCGAAGCGCGCAAAGCGCGTGATGCCGATCATCGGCGAAATGAGCACGAGACGATCGGGACGCGCCAGTTTCGGATCCTCGATGGCGTCGAGGGCATATTTCAACGCCAGCGCCCCGCCGTTGGAAAAGCCGACCATGTGCAAGGGGAGGGACGGGTCGATGCGGCGGCGCGCTTCCCTGACGGCCAGACGGGTCGCCGCCATCCAGTCTTGCCAAGCGACTTCCGCCAAGGAGCCCGGAACGAGGCCATGCGCGGGCAGCCGGATCGCGATCACGACAAAACCGTGGTCCCGATAGACGCGCGCGATATGGCGCAGGCTATAGGGCGAATCCGTCAGGCCGTGGAGCAGCACCACGGCGCCGGCCCGGGCTCCTTCGGGCTCCAGCACATAGGAGCGATTCCAGTCCTGCGCGAAATTGCCGGGATAGATGGGGCTTTTGTCGAAGTAGCGATTGAACGGGACTTGCTCGCCGGCGGGGAGCTTTTCCGTCACCTCCCTGCGCACATAGGCGAAGGCCTCGTCTTCCGCCTTGAGATAATCGGTCCAGTCGGCGCGGTCGATGGCTTCGGCTTTGAGTTCAGGCGGCGCATGGATGTGCCAGGGCTCCAAAGGCAAGCCGCGTTGCGTGTCGTATATCCGCACGCCGAGCAAAGTCACCAGGACGACGGCGAGCAGCATTGCCGTTCGCTTGGCCAGCCTCCTCATTCGATCAAACACGATATCGATCCCTCTCGCCGCTTGCTGCAAAAAGCTTAAAGATCGCGGCGCGTCGCGGCAATCGATGGACGTAAACGCTGTCACCGAAGCCGGCGACAGGGCGAAAGGTGGTGGCCTATGATCGTTTGGGCTTTGGCGAATCCGATCCCTTTCCCGGCAAGCTCGGACTCCGGTTCATCCGGGAAGAGGCTTGCGGAGATTTTCGCGCCCTTCATTCCAGCCTGGGCCTCGGCGACTTCATCGTCCTTGGCCATAGTGTCGGCGGCGGGATGGCTATTGCGATCGCCGCTACGTGGCCTCACGCCTCGTTTTGCATGGAGCAGACGACGAGTATGGCGGTTGTCGTCAAGCCGAGCGCATCGCATCGCTCACCCAGGGCCGCTCGACGCTCACCAACCAGGAAATATCCAGGGATGGCCGCCGATTCGGGAGAACAGCTCGAATTTCCCTGATGTTTCACCACCGCGCCGCGCAGAAAATAGCCGGATCGCAAGTCCCTGTTTCTTTTTGTTAAATGAAACAAAATCAGCGCCGCAGGTCGGGGAAAAGCTTGACATTAAGCGTCACCATTGTACCTTGACCGTGTCGCCACGGTTTCGCACTTGCCGGTTGCGTCGGGGTCTCCGGAGGGGGAAGATCCTGACTAATTCCCGATCCTTTTGCTGCAAAAAATGCAGGTGTGTATATCGTTTTGATTCGATAAAGGGGGTAACATGTTCAAGTTACTATTTAGCGCGGGCGCCATTGCTCTTTTGACAGCAGTTGCCGCTCCTGCTTATGCCACGACGATCGACTTCTCCACCCTGCCGCTCTATACTCCGGTGACGACGCAGTTTCCGGGCGTAACTTTCTCGCTGATCGGCGGACCTGGACCCGATAATGCTCCGGTTACCGGGTCCTTCGGGACCTACGGTTTGGGCAACTCGCCGACTGGCGAGTACCCAACGACGGA
The DNA here is from genome assembly GCF_052145335.1 of Rhodoblastus sp. Lineage (GTDB taxonomy): Bacteria > Pseudomonadota > Alphaproteobacteria > Rhizobiales > Beijerinckiaceae > Rhodoblastus. Next base: position 5,900 of record NZ_JBKQOU010000140.1, on the reverse strand, counting down.
AACACTTAACATTGCCTTTGCTTCCGGAGTGAAGAACCTTTCGTTCACGTTCGACAATTTTGGCAGCAACTCTGAGTTTGGTCCGTCGACCTATTCGGCCTACGGCAAAAGTGGGCTGATTTCGACCGGTAATATAGCGAGCCTTTGCTGCGGTTACGACCCGGTTAGTGTGTTTGGTTCGGGAATTACCGATCTTATGATCGGCAACGGCAGTGGCGGTAATTACAGCTGGGAATTCGGCGTCGGCCAAGTGTCGTACACCAGCGGCGTTCCCGAGGCTTCGACCTGGGTCATGATGCTGGCCGGTTTCGCCGGCCTCGGCTTTGTCGGCTATCGCCGCAACAAGGTTGTGAACTTCGCCGCCTGAGCGACTTGCTCATAGAACCGGAAAGGCCGCCGCGTGGCGGCCTTTTCTTTTGCGCGACGCATCAAAAAAAAGCCGGAGCGCAAGCCCCGGCTTTTTCGTGTCGAACATCAAAAATTCAGCGCGGCAGTTCACTGGCGCCGGTCAGGAAAAGATCGACCGCGCGGGCCGACTGGCGGCCCTCCCGGATCGCCCAGACCACCAGCGACTGACCACGCCGCATGTCGCCGGCGACGAAAACCTTTTCCACGCTGGTCTGGTAGCCAAGGGTGTCGGCGATGACGTTTCCGCGCGCGTCCAAGGCGACGCCGAGTTCCTGCAATATGCCTTCATGCACCGGGGATACAAAACCCATGGCGAGCAGGACGAGGTCGGCGCGCAGGTCGAATTCGCTGCCGCGAATTTCCTTCATCTTGCTGTCGACGCGCACGCAGCGGATGGCCTTGACCGCGCCATTGTCGCCGATGATTTCCTTGGTCATCACCGCGAAATCGCGGTCCGCGCCTTCCTGATGCGACGAGGAAGTGCGCAGCTTCAGCGGCCAATAGGGCCAGGTCGTCAGCTTGTCTTCCAATTCGGGCGGCTTGGGCATGATTTCGAGCTGCATCACCGACAGCGCGCCCTGGCGTATGGACGTGCCGATGCAGTCGGAGCCGGTGTCGCCGCCGCCGATCACGACGACATGCTTGCCGGCGGCGAGAATCGGCTCTTCCGTGCCGAAATTCTCGCGGGACACGCGGCGGTTCTGCTGCGGCAGGAATTCCATGGCGAAATGCACGCCGGCCAGTTCGCGGCCGGGAACCGCCAGGTCGCGCGGCTTTTCCGCGCCGCCGGTCAAGATGGTCGCGTCATGGTCGGCGACGATTTTCGCCGCGGAGCAATCGACGCCGATATTCACGCCATAATGGAAGACCACGCCTTCCGCCTCCATCTGGGCGACGCGGCGGTCGATCAACGCCTTTTCCATCTTGAAATCGGGAATGCCGTAGCGCAGCAACCCGCCGGCCTTGGCGTTGCGCTCGAAGAGATGGACCTCGTGGCCGGCGCGCGCCAATTGCTGCGCGGCGGCCATGCCGGCTGGGCCGCCGCCGACGACGGCGACCTTCTTGTCGGATTTCCTCAACGGCGGCTCGGGGCGAATCCAGCCGTTTTCCCAGCCGCGGTCGACGATGGCGCATTCGATCGTCTTGATCGTGACGGGGCTATCTTCGAGATTGAGCGTGCAGGACGCTTCGCAGGGCGCCGGGCAGACGCGTCCGGTAAATTCCGGGAAGTTATTGGTGGAGTGCAGGTTGCGCGCCGCCTCCTCCCAGTTGCCCCGATAGACGAGATCGTTCCAGTCGGGGATCTGGTTGTTCACCGGGCAGCCGTTATGGCAGTAGGGGATGCCGCAATTCATGCAGCGCGCCGCCTGGTCGCGCGTCGCCTCTTCCGACAGCGGAATGAGGAATTCGGAATAATGGCGGATGCGGTCGGCGGCAGGCTTGTATTTGCGGTCCTGCCTGTCGATTTCGAGGAAGCCGGTCACCTTTCCCATATCATTCCCCTGCGGCGGCCACGGGCCGCTGTTCGGTTTGCGTCATCAGCTCCGCCAAGGCGCGGCGATATTCGACCGGCATGACTTTTCGGAACTTCGGCTTGAAGTTTTCCCAGTCGTCGAGAATTTCACGGGCGCGCGACGAGCCGGTATGATGCAGGTGATTTTCGATCAGCTGCCGCAGGCGCTCGGCGTCGAAACGCGTCATGTCGCTCATGATGTCGACGCGGCCGTGGCCGGCGAGATCGCCGCCCTGATGGTTGAGGCGCTGGTTGAGGTCTTCCTCTTCCACGACCGGCTCCAGGTCGACCATCGACATGTTGCAGCGCGCCTGGAAATCCGCGTCGCCGTCGAGCACATAGGCGATGCCGCCGGACATGCCGGCCGCGAAATTCCGGCCCGTCTGGCCGAGCACGACGACAATGCCGCCGGTCATGTATTCGCAGCCGTGGTCTCCGACGCCTTCCACCACCGCGATGGCGCCGGAATTGCGCACGGCGAAACGCTCGCCGGCGACGCCGCGGAAATAGACCTCGCCGGATATCGCGCCGTAAAGCACGGTATTGCCGACGATGATCGAATTCTCCGGCACGATGTTTTTCGCCTCGCGCGGCGGGTAGATCACGATGCGGCCGCCGGAAAGCCCCTTGCCGACGTAATCATTGGCCTCGCCTTCGAGTTCCAGCGTCACGCCATGCGCCAGCCAGGCGCCGAAACTCTGGCCGGCCGTGCCTTTTGCACGCACATGGATGGTGTTGTCGGGCAGGCCGGTGTGACCATAAATGCGCGCGACCTCGCCCGACAGCATGGCGCCGAAGGTGCGGTTGACGTTGCGGATTTCAGTCTCCAGCCGCACCGGCGCGCCGCGCTCCAGCGCGGCGGCGGCCCGCGCGATCATTTCGCGATCGAGGGTCTTGTCGAGATGATGATCCTGCGGCTCGGAATGATAGATGGTCTGGCCGTCGAGCGGCTGCGGCTTGTGGAACAATTTGGCGAAGTCGAGCCCGTTGGCTTTCCAGTGTTTGATCGCCTTGTCGCGGTCGAGCATCTGCATCTGGCCGACCATTTCGTCCATGGCGCGATAGCCAAGACTCGCCATGATTTCGCGGACTTCCTCGGCGAAGAAGAAGAAATAATTGATGACATGTTCCGGCTGGCCGACGAAGCGCTTGCGCAGCACCGGGTCCTGCGTCGCCACGCCCACCGGGCAGGTGTTGAGATGACACTTGCGCATCATGATGCAGCCCGCCGCGATCAGCGGCGCGGTGGCGAAACCGAATTCATCGGCGCCGAGCAGGGCGCCGACGACGACGTCGCGGCCGGTGCGGATGCCGCCATCGACCTGTACCGCGATGCGCGAGCGCAGGCGGTTCAGCACCAGGGTCTGATGGGTTTCGGCAAGGCCGATTTCCCAGGGGCTGCCCGCATGCTTGATCGAGGTCAGCGGCGAAGCGCCGGTGCCGCCCTCATAGCCGGATATGGTGACGTGATCGGCGCGGCCCTTGGACACGCCGGCCGCGACCGTGCCGACGCCGACTTCCGACACCAGCTTGACCGAAACCAGAGCGCGCGGATTGACGTTCTTCAGGTCATATATGAGCTGCGCCAGATCCTCGATCGAATAGATGTCGTGATGCGGCGGCGGCGAGATCAGGCCGACGCCCTGCGTCGAATGGCGCACCTTGGCGACGACGGCGTCGACCTTGTGCCCAGGCAGCTGGCCGCCCTCGCCGGGTTTGGCTCCTTGAGCCATCTTGATCTGGATCATATCGGAATTGACCAGATATTCCGCGGTCACGCCGAATCGTCCGGACGCGACCTGCTTGATCGCCGAGCGCATCGAATCGCCATTGGGCAGCGGCTTGAAACGATCGGGCTCCTCGCCGCCCTCGCCGGTGTTCGACTTGCCGCCGATCCGGTTCATGGCGATGGCCATGGTCGTATGCGCCTCGCGCGAGATCGAGCCGAAGGACATGGCGCCGGTGGCGAAACGCTTGACGATTTCGCTCGCCGGCTCGACTTCCTCGAGCGGAACGGGCTGGCGTCCATCCTCCGTCGCATCCTTGATGCGGAAAAGTCCGCGAATGGTCAGAAGCCGCTCGGACTGGTCGTTGAGCAGCTTGGCGTAGGCGCGGTATTTTTCCAAAGAATTGCCGCGCACCGCATGTTGCAGCAGCGCGACCGTGTCCGGGGTCCAGTTATGCGCCTCGCCGCGCAGGCGGAAGGCATATTCGCCGCCGACGTCGAGCGCGTTGCGATAGATCGGGGCATCGCCGAAAGCGGCGCGATGGCGCTCCACCGTCTCGCGTGCGATCTCGTCGAGGCCGACGCCTTCGATCGGCGTCGCCGTGCCGGTGAAGTAATCGTCGACCAGGGCTTTCGACAGGCCGACGGCGTCGAAAATCTGCGCGCCGCAATAGGACTGGTAGGTCGAAATACCCATTTTCGACATGACCTTGAGCAGGCCCTTGTCGATCGATTTGATATAGCGCTTGACCGCCTCGTAGCCGTCCACTTCGGGGGGGAACTCGTCGGCCATTCCCGCCAGCGTCTCGAAGGCGAGATAGGGATTGATCGCCTCGGCGCCATAGCCGGCGAGCAAAGCGAAATGATGCACTTCGCGCGCTTCGCCGGTCTCGACCACCAGGCCGACGGAAGTGCGCAGGCCCTTGCGGATCAGGTGGTGATGCACGGCGGCGGTGGCGAGCAAGGCCGGGATCGGGATGCGGTCGGGTCCGACCATGCGATCCGACAAAACGATGATGTTATAGCCGCCGACGACCGCCTGTTCGGCGCGGTCGCACAGCCGGTCGATCATGAACTTCATGCCATGGTCGGCGAGTTCGACGGGATAGGTGATATCCAGTGTCTTGGTGTCGAACGAATCCTCGAAATGGCCGATCGAGCGGATTTTCTCCAGGTCGGCGTTGGTCAGGATCGGCTGGCGAACTTCCAGCCGCTTCTTCTTCGCCGTGCCTTCGTGATCGAGAATGTTGGGGCGCGGGCCGATGAAGGAGACGAGGCTCATCACCAGCTCCTCGCGGATCGGGTCGATCGGCGGGTTGGTGACCTGGGCGAAGTTCTGCTTGAAATAGGAATAGAGCAGCTTCGAGCGCGACGACATCGCCGAGATCGGCGTGTCGGTGCCCATGGCGCCGATCGCCTCCTGTCCGGTCACCGCCATCGGCGCCATCAGGATCGCGGTGTCTTCCTGGGTGTAGCCGAAGGCTTGCTGGCGGTCGAGCAGCGGCACGTCGACGCGCGACGAGCGGGCTTCCACCGGCTTGAGGTCTTCGAGCACGATCTGGGTGCGCTTCAGCCATTCCTTGTAGGGATGCGACTGTGCGAGGGTTTTTTTGGTCTCGTCGTCGGAAATGATGCGGCCCTGCTCCAGGTCGACCAGCAGCATGCGGCCGGGCTGAAGCCGCCATTTGGTAATGATTTTTTCTTCCGGAATCGGCAGCACGCCCATTTCCGAGGCCATGACCACCAGGCCGTCGTCGGTGACCAGATAGCGGGCGGGGCGCAGGCCGTTGCGGTCCAGCGTCGCGCCGATCTGGCGGCCGTCGGTGAAGGCCACGGCGGCGGGGCCGTCCCACGGCTCCATCAGCGCGGCGTGATATTCGTAGAAGGCGCGCCGCTCTTCGCTCATCAACGCATTGCCGGCCCAGGCCTCCGGGATCAGCATCATCATGGCGTGGGCCATGGTATAGCCGCCCTGCACCAGAAATTCGAGCGCATTGTCGAAACAGGCGGTGTCCGACTGGCCTTCGTAGGAAACCGGCCACAGCTTCTCGATGTCGTCGCCGAACAGGGGCGAGGCCACCGAGGCCTGACGCGCCGCCATCCAGTTCACATTGCCGCGCAAGGTGTTGATCTCGCCGTTATGCGCCACCATGCGGTAGGGATGGGCGAGTTGCCAGGACGGGAAGGTGTTGGTCGAGAAGCGCTGATGCACCAGCGCCAGCGCCGATTCAAAGCGCGGATCGTGCAAGTCGC
>NZ_JBKQOU010000139.1:0-10581 GCF_052145335.1 Rhodoblastus sp. | reverse complement strand
GTTTTGGCCGCAAAACTCGCCGGGGCCAGCCGCGACGCTTTTGTCGAACTGATAGACCGCGCCTTGGAGGAACGCATCGCCTTCGCGATTTTCGCCGGCGATATTTTCGATGGCGACTGGCGCGATTCCTCCATCGCTCTATTCTTCAACCGCCAGATCGGCCGCCTCGCCAAAATCGGCGTCCCAGTTTTTTTGCTCAAGGGCAATCACGACGCCGATTCCGTCGTGACGAAAAGCCTGTCGCTGCCCGATCTGGCGCACCAGTTTTCCACCAGCAAGCCCGAAACCTTTTCCTTGCCGGATTTGCGCGTCGCCTTACACGGGCGCGGCTTTTCCCATCGCGCCGAGAGCGACAATCTCGCCCGCGCCTATCCCGCGCCAAAAGCCGGCTGGTTCAATATTGGCGTGCTGCACACATCGCTCGACGGGCGCCCCGGACACGCGGCCTATGCGCCGTGCAGCCTCGACGACCTGCGCGCGAAAAATTACGATTATTGGGCGCTCGGCCATGTCCATGCCCATGAAGTGGTCTCGACCGACCCTTTTGTGGTCTATCCTGGCAACCTGCAGGGCCGCCACATTCGCGAGACCGGGGCCAAGGGCGCGGTTCTGGTCGATGTCGCGGAAAACCAGGTCACGGGCCTGCGCCGACTGATCGTCGATCGCGCCCGCTTCGCCGAAATCACCATCGACGCTTCATCGCATGAGGAGGCGCCGGCGCTGTTGCGCGTTGTCGAGGTCCGCGCCCGCGAGGAGGCGGCGAAAGCCGAGGGCCGGCTGCTCGCCCTTCGGATAAGACTGACCGGCGGCAGCGCCCTGCACGGAATGCTCGCCGCCGATCCGGCGCGCTGGCGCGATGAAATCGAGGCGGCGGCGCAGCGCGCGCATGAGGACATCGTGCTGGAGCGCTTCTCGCTGGAAACGCGAGCGCTGGCCGCGTCCGCGCCGCGCCGGAAAAGCGACCTGCAAGACAGCGATTTCGATTTCGCCTCCTTGCTCGACGAATGCCTTGACGATCCCGATCTGCGCAGTGAGGCGCTGGCGGCTTTGGCCGGCATCGCGTTGAAATTTCCTCCCGGCTCTCCGGGGTTGAGCGAGGAACTCGACGACTTGCTGGCGCAGGCGCGCGATCTCGCCCTGTTTAGCGCCGAGAGCAAGGAGGGCGAGGCGCCATGAGGCTTCTCGACCTCACGCTTGACTGCTACGGCCCGTTCAACGGATTGCGGCTCAACTTTGATCCGCAGGCGAAAATTCATTTGGTCTACGGCGCCAACGAAGCGGGAAAATCATCGGCGCTCGCCGCTATTGGCGATCTTTTCTATGGCGCGCCGCGCCGTGAAAAAATTGGCTTCCTGCGTCCGCGAGACTTGCGGATCAGCGCGACGATACGCGGCCGCAACGGACAGATATTGCAGTTTATTCGTCGGCGAGGCGACCGTAACACCCTTCTCGACGCCTCGGGCGCCGCTCTGCCCGACGACGCCTTGGCGCCTTTCCTCGGCGCCGCGACGCGCGACATTTTTCACCGCGCCTTCGGCCTCGACGCGCGCGCCTTGCGCGCCGGCGGCGACGAAATGCTGCGCGCCGACGGCGAAATCGGCGCCAGCCTTTTCGCCGCCGCCTCCGGCCTGCGCGGCCTGCTCGATCTGCGCGTCAGCCTGGAGGCGGAAGCCGAAAAAATCTTCGATGAGCGCAAGGCGTCGCACCGCAGCTTCTATCAGGCTTTGGCGCGCTACGACGCTGCGCGGGCGGAGGAAAAAGCCGCGACCTTGTCGGACGCCAGCCTCAAGACGCTGAACGCCGATATTGCCGAGGCAGGCGAAAAAATCGCCGCCATCGAGGAGGCGGAACGACAGGCGCAGGCGGAAAAGCTGCGGCTTGAAAGATTGCACAAGGCCGCGCCGATCCTCAAAAACCTCACCGAAGCCCGAGAAAATTTCGCAGTATTCGACGCTCTCGCCGATTTCTCGCCTGACTGGGCTCGGCGTCTGGCGGCGCTGCTCGATGTCCAGAAAGCGGCTGGCGAACAGGCGGCGCAGGGGCGCAAAGCCTGCGAGGCGGCGCGGCTCGAACTGGAGGCGGCGCAATTCGACGCCGGCTTGCTGGAACAGGCGGAAAAGATCGAGGACATCATCCGCGCCAGCGGCGCCTATGAGGACGCAGCCGCCGTGTTGCCGCGCCGCGAGGCGTCGCAGCGCGAGGCCAGGCAGAAGCTGATTTTTCGCGCGCAAGCTTGCGGCGTCGCCGGGCTGGAGGAATTGCGCAGCGTTTTGCCCGATGCCGCGGCGCTGGCCCGCGCGGAAAAACTCGCCGCGCGGGGACGCGAGTTCTTCGCCGGCAAGCAGGAGCAGCAACGGAGCCTGGCCGAGGAGGAAAATCGCCTCGCTCTGCTCAGCGCCGCGCAGGCGCCGCAGGCCGACGCCGGCGTGTTGCGGGAAAAACTCCTGGCTTTCGGACCCATCGCCAACTGGGACGCCTCCTTTCGCGAAGTTTTCGGAGCCTGCGCCGACGAGGCGCGAACGCTGGAAGAAAAATGCGCACGGCTGACGCCGCCGCTGGCCAATCTTGAATTCTTCGCCCGCAACCCCAGCCCCGACGCCGCAACCATCGAACAGGCGGCGCAGGTTTTCGACGAGATGGATGCGCGCGAAAGCGCGGCGAGGCAGAAGGCCGACGCCGCCAAGGAAATCCTCACGGCGGCGCATGCGCGTCTGCGAGCGCTGGAAAGGCTTGGCCCCGTCGCCAGCATGGCCGCCCTGCACGAGGCGCGGAAGAGTCGCGACGCCGAATGGCAAATCTTGCGCGCGCATCTCAAGTGCGAGGCGCCGTTGGGCGACGCTGTCGAAAAGGCTGAAAGTTTCGAAAGGCTTGCAGCCGAGGCCGACGGGCGCGCTGACGCCTTGTTCGCCGATGCGACGCGTGTCGCGGAGGTCGAAGCGGAGCGCGAGAAGACCGAAGTCGCTCTGGGAGAGTTGCGTAGAGCCGACGCCGCTCTCTCCGAGGTAGCGCAACAGCGCGCGCAAAAACAGCTTTCATGGAAGCGAGATTGGAGCGCCGCCGGGATAGAACCGTCTGCGCCGCGAAAAATGATCATCTGGCGCAACCGCGCCGACGCTCTTCTGGAAGCGCGCGAAAATTTGGCGCGGCTTCGCGACAAGGCGGCGGCGTGGCGAATGGGGCTCGACGCATCGCTCCCCGGACTGGAGGCGCTGGCGACGGAATGCGGCCTGGCGCCTTTGCCGCTCGACGCCGCCGCTCTGGCGAAGCGCATCGAGTCGAAAATTGGCGAAATCGCCAAGGCGCAAGACGCGGCGCGCGAGGCGCAGGCGAAAATCGCTGACGCGCCGATCCGCATCGCCCGGCTGAAGCAGCGGCTGGAAGTTCTCAGCGAGGAAGAGGCGCGCTGGCGTGACGAATGGCTCGCGGCGCTTGAAACTGTTCGGCTCGACGAGGACGCGACCTTCGACGAGGCGCAGGCGCGCATCGCGCTCTGGCGCGCGCTGCCTGGCGAATTGCAGGACGAGGACGAGAAGGCGCAGCGCGCCGCCGCCATCGCCAGGGACATCGCCGATTTCGAATCGCAACTCGACGCTTTGCTGGCGCTTTGCGCCCGCGATCTTCCCTCGCGTCCGGCGCTTGCCGCCGCGGCGATCTTGCGCAAAAACCTGACCCAGGCGCGCGAAAAGGCCGCCTTGCGCGAAAGGGCCGAACGGGCGTTGCGGCAGGCGGCGGAAACGGCGCAAAAGTCCGAGGAAGAGTTCGCGCAGGCGCGCTCGGCGCTTCATGATTTTTGCGCTGAGGCCAGTTTCGACGGCGAACCGGCGGCCTTGGCGGAAAGACTGACCAAACGCGAAATGCTCACGGCTTCGATCGAGACGGAGCGCGCGCGTCTGGCGCTGGTCGTCGACGGTTTCGATGAAACCACACTCGCCCGCGAGGCGGAGAATTTCGATCCCGACGCCGCGCAGGTCCGACTCGGGGAAATCGAGAGGCAGAGTGAAGCGCGGAAGAACGAGGCGCGCGAAATTCACGCCGGCCTGCGCGCCGCGGAGGGTGAATGGGCGCGGCTGCAACAGAGTTTTGGCGCCGAACAGGCGGTCTTCGCGAAGGAAAACGCCCGCGCCGAAATCTTGCAGGAATCGCGGCGCTGGGCGGTGCTGAAACTCGCAGCGCTCTTGGTCAACGCCGGGCTTGCGCGCCATCGCGACCGCCGCAAGGATCCGTTGATTTTCCGCGCCGGCGGGCTTTTTTCCAGCCTCACCCAGGGACGATACGGCGAACTCAAGCAGGATTTCGGCGACGACGACCAGTTGCATCTGCGGGCAAAGCGCTTTGACGGCGCCGAACTGGGCGTGCCCGACTTGAGCGAAGGCGCCCGCGACCAGCTTTATCTCGCCTTGCGCCTGGCCTTTCTGGAAGATTACGCAGGGCGCTCGGAGGCGCCGCCGTTCATTGGCGACGATCTTTTCGCCAGTTTCGACGATTCCCGCGTAGCGGCCGGATTGCGGACGCTTGAACAGGCGAGCGGCGCGATCCAGCCGATCATATTCACCCATCATGCCCATATTGTCGGCATCGCGCAGGAACATCTTGGCGAACGGGCGCAAATCCTGCGGCTGGATTGAGAGCGATCACGAAATGTTCAAGTCTAGCCCAAGCAAGAATCGCGGATGCGCTCTGGCGTGTTGCGAAAAATACGCTAGATTGGTCAAGAGAGACCTCCGTAAAGGCGCCGCGCCATGGTTCAAGATCGCAGGAAAAACAGTTCCAATCGCCTCGTCAGGCTGATGATCGCCAACTGGGCTTTCGGCGGGGTCGTCGGTCTTGCCTGCGCCGCGGCGGTGCTGGTTTCCAATGTCGGCGGCATTCGTGTGCTGATGCTGAAATCCGACCTGATGTTGGCTGGCCTGGCTTTGCTGTTCGGCGGTTTTGCGCTGTTTTTCGGCGGCGTGGTCTGCGCCACGGCGATCATGCTGCTGCCGACAGTTGAGGAAAAGGAAACCGGCCGTGGCGGCGGCAGGGCGGCGCCGGTGTTGCTGCCCGCCTATGCCTTGGCGAGAGTACGCGCAGGGCGCCGCTGACGGATTTTCCCTCCATCGACATTTTACGTCTTTGATTCTACACAGCGGGCAATCCCGCCGTTGGGGCGGGGCGCTGTGAAAGTCCGCCATGGCCGCCAAGCTTGACGTCATGAAGAAGCCAGCCGCGTCCGACCTTGATTCCATGCGCGATGGGGAGGTTCATCGCCTGCTCTTGAGTTGTCGGAACCGTCCGGGCATTGTCGCGCGCGTCGCCGGCCATATTTTTGAAGCCGGCTTCAACATTGCAGATTCCAGGCAGTTCGACGAAGTCGAAACCAATCAGTTTTTCATGCGCATCGAGATCAATCCGGCGCGGCCCGAAGCCAGCTTCGCCGCCTGGCGCGAGAGTTTCGCCGAACTGGCGCGGGAGTTCGGCATGAAATGGCAGGTTTCCGCCCAGTCGCACCGGCCCCGCGTGATGATACTGGTGTCGAAATTCGACCATTGCCTGGCCGATCTGCTCTATCGCTGGCGGATTGGCGAATTGCCGATCGAAATCGCCGCCATCGTCGCCAATTATCCGCGCGAAACTTACCCGCATCTCGATTTCGGCGGCGCGCCCTTCCATTACCTGCCCGTCACCCGCGAAACAAAGATGGAGCAGGAGGCGCAGATCTGGTCGCTGGTTCAGTCCACCGGGGCCGAACTGGTGGTGCTGGCGCGCTACATGCAAATTCTGTCGGACGGACTGGCGGCCAAACTGAAGGGCCGCTGCATCAATATTCATCATTCTTTTTTGCCCGGCTTTAAAGGCGCCCGTCCGTACCATCAGGCCCATGCGCGTGGCGTAAAGGTCATCGGCGCCACGGCGCATTACGTCACCTCCGATCTAGACGAGGGGCCGATCATCGAACAGGATGTCGAGCGCATTTCGCACCACCACACGCCGGACGACCTGATCCGCAAGGGGCGCGACATCGAGCGCCGGGTGCTGGCGCGCGCAGTGCGCTATCACGTCGAGAATCGCGTCGTCATCAACGGGTCGAAGACCATCGTGTTCACCGAGTAACCCGGCGCCAGTTGCTTTTCCCGGCCAAAGCCTGTACAGCATGGGCGCTGCATTGCAGCATCCAGAGGCGCCGGCGCATAGGACGGTAACGCGTCGCCCGGCCCAATCAGCCTCCAATGGCCGACAGCCCAATCTATGCGGGGCTGTCTTCGACATGATCCGCGCCAAGCGGACGCGCTTTCGCGCGTCGTCGCGGACCCACACGAAAGTTTCCAACTTGACTCAATTTTCCGATCTCGGCCTCGCCGAGAACGTTTTGCGCGCCCTCACCGCCGAGGGTTATGTTCATCCTACCCCCATTCAACAACAAGCCATTCCGCCGCTGCTCGAAGGCCGCGATCTGCTTGGCATCGCCCAGACCGGCACCGGCAAGACCTGCGCCTTCGCCACGCCGCTGATCACAAGGTTGCAACAATTCCCGCAGGGCCTGCGCCCGAAAATGGCGCGGGTGCTGGTGCTCGCCCCGACGCGCGAACTCGCCGCGCAAATCGGCGAAAGCTTCAAGGTCTACGGCCGCCACGCCAACCTGAAGATCGCGGTGATCTTCGGCGGCGTCAGCTTCGGGCCGCAATTGAAGGCGCTGCAGGGCGGACTCGACGTTCTCGTCGCCACCCCCGGCCGCCTGCTCGACCATTTGTCCACCGGTGCGCTGCGGCTCGACAACACCACGGCGGTCGTGCTCGACGAGGCCGACCATATGCTCGACCTCGGCTTTCTCGTGCCGATCCGCAAGATCTTCGCCAAACTGCCGAAGACCCGGCAGACCCTGTTCTTCTCCGCCACCATGCCGACGGAAATCGGCGCTCTGGCCGGCGAAATGCTGCATAATCCGGTCAAGGTCTCGGTGGCGCCGGTCGCCAGGACCGCCGAACTGGTTTCGCAGAGGGTGATCCTGGTCGAGGGCGCCGGCAAGCGCGGGGCCTTGATCGACCTGATGAAGAACCCCGATTTCAGCCGCTCGATCGTCTTCACCCGCACCAAGCGCGGAGCCGACCGCGTCGCCGGCTTCCTGAACGAGGCCGGTTTTTCCGCCGACGCCATTCACGGCAACAAGAGCCAGAACCAGCGCATCCGCGCGCTGGACGGCTTTAAAAACGGCCAGGTCGGAGTCTTGGTCGCCACCGACATCGCCGCGCGCGGCATCGACGTCGATTCGGTCAGCCATGTCGTCAATTTCGAACTGCCGGAAGTGCCGGAAAGTTACGTCCATCGCATTGGCCGCACCGCGCGCGCCGGCGCCGAGGGCGAGGCGATTTCGCTGTGCGACAATTCCGAACGCGCCTATCTGCGCGCCATCGAGAAACTAACCAAGCAAACTATCCCGGTCACCGATCTGCGCGTAAACCCGCATGCGCCGGAAGAGGCGCCGCCCGCTCGCGGCAAACCGCAGGGACGCCCGGCGCATCGTCCGGACGACCGTCGCGGCCCGGCCCCGACGCGCCACGGCGACGCCCGGCGCGAGCATGGACGCCAGCACGAGGCCAACCGCCAAGAACACGGCCGAAGCGCGATCCCGCGTCCCGCCGGCGGCGGCGACAAGCGCCCGGCGCGCGCTAGCGACAGTTTTTCGCGCAAGGGCCCGAGGGGCTGATCGAGTTCGGTCGATATAAAAAGAAAAAGGCCAGGTTTTCGCCCGGCCTTTTATTTATATGAACGCTGTCGCTCGCAATGACGAACTTAGTGCCCGCCGAACTCCACCAGCGCGCGCACAGGCACGCCGAGGTCGCGGATCTTCTGGGCGCCGCCGAGTTCCGGCAGGTCGATGACGAAACAGGCGGCGACCACGTCGGCGCCGAGCTTGCGCAAAAGCTGAATGGCGCCCGTCGCCGTGCCGCCGGTGGCGATCAGATCGTCCACCAGCAGGACCTTTTCGCCGGGCTTCACCGCGTCCTGGTGCATTTCCATTTCGTCCAGCCCGTATTCGAGGCTGTAGGCCACCGAAACGGTGACATGCGGCAGCTTGCCCTTCTTGCGGATCGGAATGAAGCCGGCGGAAAGCTGATGCGCCACCGCGCCGCCGAGGATGAATCCGCGCGCCTCCATTCCCGCGATCTGGTCGATTTTCTGCCCCGAAAAAGGTTGCACCAACTCGTCCACCGCGCGTCGGAAACAGCGCGCGTTGCCTAGCAGGGTGGTGATGTCGCGAAACTGGATTCCCGCCTTGGGATAATCGGGAATCGTGCGAATGGCGCTTTTCAAATCCATTTCGAAAGTCATGGCGTTCCTGTGCAAAAATGGAGCGCGCCTCCCGTCGTCAATTGAACAGGCTGGAGACGCTCTCTTCCTTGGCGGTGCGGGCGATGGCCTCGCCGATCAGCGGGGCGATGGAAATGACGCGGATATTTTTCGCCAAGCGCACGGCTTCGGTTGGCTGGATCGTGTCGGTGACGACCAGTTCCTTTAGTCTCGACGACGAGATACGGGCGACCGCGCCGCCCGACAGCACGCCATGGGTGATATAGGCGCGAACTTCGGCCGCGCCGGCCAGCAGCAGCGCGTCCGCCGCATTGCAAAGCGTGCCGCCCGAATCGACGATGTCGTCGACCATGATGCAGCTTTTGCCCTTCACCTCGCCGATGATGTTCATCACTTCCGATTCGCCGGCGCGTTCACGACGCTTGTCGACGATGGCCAGCGGCGCATTGATGCGTTTGGCGAGCGCGCGGGCGCGGATAACGCCGCCGACGTCGGGCGAGACCACCATGACGTTCGAGAGGTCGAGCTTTTCCTGAATGTCGCGCACCAGCACCGGCGCGGCGAACAGATTGTCGGTCGGGATGTCGAAAAACCCCTGGATCTGGCCGGCGTGCAGATCGACCGTCAAAACGCGGTCGGCGCCGGCGCGGGTGATCAGGTTGGCGACCAGTTTGGCGGAAATGGGCGTGCGCGGCCCCGGCTTTCTATCCTGCCGGGCGTAGCCGAAATAGGGCATGACCGCCGTGATGCGGCGCGCGGAGGCGCGGCGCAGGGCGTCGATCATGATCAGTTCCTCCATCAGATTGTCATTGGTCGGGAAGGAGGTGGACTGAATGACGAAAGTGTCCTGGCCGCGCACATTTTCTTGAATTTCGACGAAGATTTCCATGTCGGCGAAACGGCGGACCTGACACTTGGTCAGCGGCACCCCGAGATAGGCGGCGATCGCCTCGGTCAGAGGGCGGTTGGAATTACCCGCCAGGATTTTCATCACACCAGCCATCACGCCGCCTTGCACTTATCAATCTGCGCGCGTCTTAGCAGCCGGTTCAGCGACGAACAATAAAAATGGAATGGGCCTGTCTTGATTTTGTTAGAAAAGGAAAAGTTTTCCGCGAGCTGGCGACGTTGCGGCGGTGCGTCTAGCGGGCATCCGTATAAGAAAGCGCTTGGTCCGGCGCGGCTTGCGGCGGCAGGACTTGTGCAGGAAGCGCGGCTTGCGTCGCGGCATCCGTGGCTGTCGTCGCGGCGGACAGGGCCTCCGGCGTATTGGAAAGATAGGCGGCCAGATCGCCGGCGCTGCGTGCGGCGAGCTCCTGCAAAGCCGCGCCGTCAACCAGCGACCAGGGATTGGCGGCCGAGCCCTTCAGCGCGATCTCGTCGTTCAGCCGCTGCGCCCGGTGGTTGGTGCGGTCGTAAATGTCCCAGACATAGGTGAGCTTGGCGCCGCCATCGACGGGGAAGGCGGAAATATAGCCGCGCGCCAGGTAGCGGGCGCTGTTCTGGTCGGTCAGGGCCACGTCCTGCTGGATGACGTCGGCGTTGAACAGCGCCATGAACTGATTCTGCAACGGGGAGGGCGCCCCCTCCATCTGCGTCACCGCGAGAGCGGCGGGATGGGGACTGGCGCCGGAGGGGCGAATGGAATTGGCTTGCGCCAGGGCGTCCGGCGCCGGACCGGAAGTGTCGGCGCAGCCGGACAGAGCGAGAGCCAGAAAGCCGGCTAATCCGCAAAAAGTCCGGGAAACCGGCTGAGTCCAACCCATATGCGCCGCCCCTTTGGATTCATTGACGATTCATTAACCTCCACTGCTAAACGCAAAAACCGTAAAGGTCCAGCATCTGGATCAAAATGTCGTGAACGAAAAAAGGCCCGAGAGCTGTCGCGCCTTTCGCCGGGGCGGCGCAACGCCTAGATTAGAGTCATGATTCCAACGGGCGCAAAGGATGCGCCGCCGGAAGTGCCGGACGGCCAGACAATCGAAGAGATCGAAGATATGGACGACCTGGAAGCCGAGGCGGCCGAAGCCCAGGCAGGGGCGCAAGTCGATTTCGATCTCGACAGCGAGACGGGCGCCGCCTCGCTGCGCCGGGGCGTGCGCGCCATCCGCGCCCACTGGAAACACGCGCCGCCCGGCCCCGGCGTCTATCGCATGCTGGACGAGGAAGGAACGGTTCTCTATGTCGGCAAGGCCAAGAGCCTGCGGCGGCGGATCGCCTCCTATACCAGGCTCGCCGGCCACACCAACCGCATAGCGCGAATGATCGCCCTCACCGCGACCATGGTGTTCGCCT
>NZ_JBKQOU010000138.1:0-15850 GCF_052145335.1 Rhodoblastus sp. | reverse complement strand
CGCGGCCCAAATCCGCTGCGCCAAACCCCTCTTTCGCGCGAGCGCCATGTCCTCCATGCTCACGTCCCGCTTTCTGCGTCGCCTTTTGCTCGGCCTGATCCTCTTGCTTTGCCTGGCCGTCGGCGAGTTCTGGCTCTATGCGGCGAATAATCTCGCGCGCCATATGCACGAAAAGACTTTTGGCGACGCCTCGCTCGCCGACTTCTGCGCTTCCAGCGACATTGGCGGCTTTCCTTTCCGCTTGCGTCTGAAATGCGCCAATTTTGCCGCGCCGTTGCGGACCGGCCAAGGCGAAGTCCTCGCCAGGGCCGAGGAGGCGAGCGGCGCAGCCAGTATTTTTGCTCCCAACCACCTCGTCATGACCCTCTCCAGCCCGCTGACGCTGCAAAAGCCCGACGGGACTGTGCTGGCGAAACTGCGCCATGATGGGCTGACGCTCGACGTCGCCTGGTCGCGCGCCGGTCTGGACAAGGCCGACCTCGATATCGTCGCGCTGGACTGGCGCCCGGAAAGCCCGGATATGGGCATCGCCTTCAACCTGCAAAAACTGACGGCGCAAATCCAGCCTCTGCCGGACGCCGGCGCGCTGCGATTCGCTGTCGCCGGCGACGGCTTGACCTCGCCGGCGCTCCAGGCCCTGGCGCAAAAGAGCGACCTCGGCCGCTTCACCCTCACGGGCCGGATCGCTCCGCCGCCGGGAGCTTCCGCCGACTGGCGCGCCGCTTTGGAGGATTGGCGGCAGAAGTCCGGCGCGGTCACCATTGAAATGCTGGATTGGCAGGCCGGCGACTTGAGCCTTCGCGTCGACGGCGCGCTGGCCCTCGACGAGGCGCATCGCGCCTCCGGCCGGCTGAACGCCGCCGCCAAGGGCGCCGGGCCGTTGCTGGCCCGCATGGGCGTTCCCGCGCTTGCCTCCCATGCGCAGAATCTGATCGGCGCCCTGCTCGGCAAGCCGACAACCAAGCCCGCGGACCCCGATACGATCGCTCTACCTCTGGTTTTAGCCAATGGTCAGGTTTTCCTGGGGCCCCTGCGCCTGCCGGCGAGTCTGGCGCCTTTGTACTGACGAATCACTTCAAGGCAAAACGCTCGGCGTGGCTGCCAATCCAGTTGGCTTCGCCCTGCGGCGGCAAGGCCAGCGCCGCCGCCAGCTTTTCGGCGCTCCAGTCGCCGGGCGTCGACAGCAGCAGGGATGCTCCATCGTCGATCGGCGCGCGCGCCAGGGATTCGCAGCCTGAATCGTGAAAATAACCGTCGCCGGGCGCCGGCGCGCCGCGCCAGTCTACGGAAAAAAGCGCCACGTCCCGCGCCGCAGCTTCGGCGAGCGGATTGGAAATAATGAAAATCGGCGTTCCCGCCGGATGATTCAATCGCTCTACGAAGGGCAGGCGGGCGATGATTTTCGGCGCCGTCCCGGCGGCGAGTTTTCGCCACCATGTTTCGTCCTCGGGCCCCCAGTTGGCGCGCAACATCCCGAGATCGCCGCCGCCATCCTCGCGTCCCGAAGCGGCGACCGCCCTGATGGTCTCGGCCGGACTGGCGTGAACGCTCAAGGGAACGGTGAAGCCGAAATGGAAGCGCGCCGAATCCCGCATGGCGGCGTCGCCGCCCGACATGTCGGCATGGACGGCGTAATTCGACTGGACATAGGTGAAGGTCGAAATGATCACCCGCCAGATGCTCTCGACCGTATCGAGCGGCAGGCGGCCGTGATGGCGCGCCGCAATCACCCGCATCATGTCGGCCTCGCGTCCCGGCCGGAAAGCCGAACCGCCGCCCTGCCGCGCCTTGACCGTGATCAACCGGTCGATGATAGCGCCGCGCTCCATCAGCAAGTTATGCATTTCTCCGTCGATCCGATCGATCTCTTCGCGCAGTTCGGCCAAGGATTCGAGGGCGGAGAATTGACTCATGGGTGCGATCGCTCTTCTTTGCCGCTACGGTGCGGCTCTGGTCCGGAACTTTCCCGGATCTCTTTCTATAGACGCCCGGCGCCCGCAGGAAAACGTCAAATCGGGCCGCATTGCTTGACTTCGCCAAAGCCGTGCTCCTAAATAACAAACGATCCGTTCGGAAAATCGAACAAGTTGCGCTTTTGACCGACACCTCCCCCGATTCCTTTCTCAGTCTCACTGAGGCTGCGCAACCGCATAGCCTGGTGGCCGTTTTCGGCGCGACTCAGCCGCTGGCCATGGCGGCCGGCGTCGCGCTCAGCCCCTTCACTATCGCCTATCAGACCTACGGCGAACTGAACCCCGAAAAATCCAACGCCATACTGCTCTGCCATGCGCTGACTGGCGATCAGCACGTCGCCAATGTTCATCCCTTGACTGGCAAGCCGGGTTGGTGGTCGGCGCTGGTCGGGCCCGGGCGCCCCTTCGACACCGACAAATATTTCATCATCTGCTCGAACGTGCTGGGCGGCTGTATGGGGACGACCGGCCCGTCCTCGCTCGATCCGGCGACCGGCAAAACTTTCGGCCTCGACCTGCCGATGGTCACCATAGCCGACATGGTTCGCGCCCAGGCCATGTTGATCGACCGTCTCGGCATAGACACCTTGTTCTGCGTCGCCGGCGGCTCGATGGGCGGAATGCAGGTGCTGCAATGGGCCGCGGCCTATCCGGAGCGGGTTTTTTCGGCCATGCCGATCGCCACCGCGGCGCGCCACTCCTCGCAGAATATCGCCTTTCACGAAGTCGGACGTCAGGCGATCATGGCCGACCCCGACTGGCGCGGCGGACGCTATATCGAACAGGGCGTGCGGCCGTCGAAGGGCCTCGCGGTGGCGCGAATGGCCGCCCATATCACTTATCTGTCGGAAGAGGCGCTGCAGCGCAAATTCGGACGCAAATTGCAGGACCGCGCCGGGCCGACCTTCTCCTTCGACGCCGATTTTCAGGTCGAAAACTATCTGCGCCACCAGGGATCGACCTTCGTCGACCGTTTCGACGCCAATTCCTACCTCTATGTCACCCGCGCCTGCGATTATTTCGACCTGGCGCAGGATTACGACGGCTCGCTGGCCCATGCATTCCGGGGTTCGAGGACGCGCTTCTGCGTCGTCGGTTTTACCTCCGACTGGCTCTACACCACCGCCGAATCGCGCGCCATCGTCCACGCCCTGAACGCTGGCGGCGCCTCGGTTTCCTTCGTCGAGATCAGCACCGACAAAGGCCACGACGCCTTCCTGCTCGACGAGCCGGATTTCATCGCCACCACGCGGGGGTTTCTCCACGGCGCCGCCAGGGCCCGAGGTCTGGTGGCAAAAGAAAGCGCGAAATTTTGAACGCCGTCCCGACCGACCTGCCGCAAACCACGACGACGCGTATCGACCTTCTGCTGGTCGCCGGCATGGTCGCCGCGGGCTCGCGCGTGCTTGACGTCGGCTGCGGCGACGGCGAATTGCTCCGCCTGCTCTCCGAGCATAAGGGCGTGGACGCGCGCGGCGTTGAAATCTCGCAAAAGGGCGTCAACGATTGCGTCGCCAAAGGCCTGTCGGTCATCCAGGGCGACGCCGATATCGACCTCGCCGATTACCCCGACGACGCCTTCGATTACGTCATTCTTTCGCAGACGCTGCAGGCGACGCGCAATCCGCGCAAGGTGCTAGAGCAGATGATGCGGATCGGCAAGCGCGCCATCGTCTCCTTCCCCAATTTCGGCCACTGGCGCATCCGTTGGCAATTGGGCGTGCGCGGACGCATGCCGCTAACCGAAAACCTGTCCTATCCCTGGTATGAGACGCCGAACATCCACTTCTGCACCATTCGCGATTTCGTCAATCTGGCCGAGCTGATCGACGCGCGCATCGTCAAGGCCATGGCGATGGACCGCAATGGTGTCCAGATTCGCGTCAACGCGCCATGGTGGGCCTGGAATCTGTTCGGCGAACAGGCGGTGTTCCTTCTGGAGCGCGCGAAAAAGCCGGCGATGGGCAGCAAGGCGTTTTCGAGCTCGCAACGCTAAAACTCCGGCTCAATCTTGGTCGTTGAGCGGGTGCAGGTCGCGCACCATGGCTTTCAAGCGCTCGTCGAGCACATGGGTGTAGATTTGTGTGGTCGCGATGTCGGCGTGGCCGAGCAATTCCTGGACAATGCGCAGATCGGCGCCGTTTTGCAGCAAATGGCTGGCGAAGGCGTGACGCAGCACATGCGGGCTGACGCGGGCGGGAGAAATTCCCGCCGCCGCCGCCAGAATTTTCAGGTCGCGGGCAAAAGCCTGGCGAGTCAGATGGCCGCTTTCGCCATCGGAAGGAAATAGCCATTTTTGCGCAGCCGAAGCGGGATGAAGTTCGATCAGCTGACGGCGATAGACGGCGAGCGCTTCGCAGGCCGGGGCGGTCAGGGGCGCCAGCCGCTCGCGGCCGCCCTTGCCCTTGATGACCAGAAAGCCTCCTCCCTGTTCGAGGGTTTTTTCCGCCATTTTGGCCGCCGACAAAGGCAGGGCCACCAATTCCGAAACGCGCAGGCCGGCGGCGTAAAGCACCTCGATCAAGCAGGCGGCGCGGCGCGCCCGCAGTCTTTCGCCGGCGGGACGGGCCGCATCGTCGAGCCCTTCGCGGGCGACGCGCAAAAGCGCGTCGACTTCCGCGACCGACAGGACTTTCGGCAGCCGCCGCCCCTGGCGCGGCCCCTGCAGCAGAATCGCCGGATTGTCAGCGCGCCGTTCCTCGGCGCAGAGAAAACGATGAAACTGCCGGATCGCCGATAGCTTCCTCGCGGTCGACGAGGGCTTGAGCGCGGCCTTCGCCAGGCTCGCAAGATGTTCGCGGATATCCTGCGTCGTCGCGGTCAAGGGGTCGCGGCTAAGTCTGGCCAGCGCGGCGACGTAATTTCCGAGATCGCGGGAATAGGCGTCGAGCGTGTTTTTGGACGCTCCCCTCTCGGCCGCGAGCATGTCGAGAAAATCCGCGACGGCGCGATGCGCTGGAGCGCCGGGGCCGGTCATTTGTTCAGCGTAGCCGGCGCGATCGGCTGGCTGATCTCGCGCGGCGCGGGCTCGACAAAGGCGACAAGCGCCGCCATGCCCACAAATGCGGCGCCGGCGAGCAAAGCGAGCAGGAAAAGGAAACGAAACAGACTGGGCATGGGGCGCTCTGGTTGGATTGTGGCGAAAGCCGGTTTAATTTCGCCCTCGCGTCGTGATAGTACATTGCGAACATGTCGGATCAAGCGATCGTTCAAAGCCCGGAGGCGCCCTCGCCGCCGCCCCGCGATTCACGCGCGCAGGCGATCGTGGATGCTTTGGCCGGGCGTCCCATCGTTCTGGTCGGCATGATGGGCTCAGGCAAGACCGCGATCGGCAAAAGGCTCGCCCAGCGGCTCGCCCTTCCCTTCATCGATTCCGATCATGAAATCGAAAACGCCCATCGCCTGACGGTGAGCGAAATTTTCTCGACCCATGGCGAAGCCTATTTCCGCGATGGCGAGCGGCGGGTGCTGGCGCGGCTGATCGGCGAGGGCCAAAGAATCATCGCCACTGGCGGCGGCGCCTTCATCAACCCCCAGACACGCGGCTTGATCCACCAACACGCCGTCTCGATCTGGCTTCAGGCCGATTTCGAGGTCCTGATGCGGCGGGTCCGCAAAAGGCCGACCCGTCCGCTGCTGCAAAATCCCGATCCGGAACGCGTCATGCGCCGGTTGATCGATGAACGTTATCACATTTACGCGGAAGCCGACCTGACGACGCAGTCGCGCGATGCGCCGCATGAGACCCTCATCGCGGAAATACTTGAAGCGCTCGAAAGCCATCTAGCCAAACAAGGAGAATTCCCCCCCGACATGTCCGCTCCTGCTCTCCCTCCAGCGACGACTCATGTGTGTGTGAAGCTGGGCGCGCGCGCCTATGACATTCTCATCGGCCCCGATCTTGTCGGCCATGCCGGCGAAAAACTGGCGCAATTGGCGCCAGGGGCCGGCGCCTTCATCGTCACCGACGCCAATGTCGGCGGGCTCTGGCTCGCAAAATTGCAGGCCAGTCTCGATGCGGCCGGCGTCAGGCATGGCCATCTTGTGCTGCCCCCCGGCGAGGCGACGAAGGACTACGCCCATTTCCAGGAACTTTGCGAGGCGGCGCTGGAAGCCAGGATGGAGCGCGGCGATTATCTCGTGGCGCTCGGCGGCGGCGTCATCGGCGACCTCACCGGCTTCGCCGCCTCCTGTCTGCGCCGCGGCATGGGTTTCGTGCAAATTCCCACCAGTTTGCTGTCGCAGGTCGATTCTTCGGTGGGCGGCAAGACCGGCATCAATTCGGGCCATGGCAAGAATTTGATCGGCGCCTTCCACCAGCCGTCGCTGGTGCTGGCCGACACCAACACGCTGGCCACCTTGCCGCCGCGCGAATTCGCCGCCGGTTATGCCGAAGTGGTCAAATATGGCCTGATCGACCGGCCCGATTTTTTCGACTGGCTGGAGACCCATTGGCCGGCGGTTTTCCGCCGCGGGCCGGAGCTTGACCACGCCATTGCGGTGAGTTGCGAATCCAAGGCCGCCGTGGTGGCGCGCGACGAAACCGAGCAGGGCGACCGCGCTCTGCTCAACCTCGGCCATACATTCGGCCATGCTTTGGAAAAGCTGGTCGGCTACGACAGCGCCCGGCTGGTCCATGGCGAAGGCGTCGCGATCGGCATGGCCTGCGCCTTCCGTTTTTCCGCCACCCAAGGGCTTTGCCGGCCGGAAGCGGCGGAGCGGGTCGAAACGCACTTGCGCGCCGTGGGCCTGATGACGCGCATTCGCCAGATTCCGGGATGGAGCGCCGGCGCCGACGAAATCGTCGCGGCCATGGCGCAGGACAAGAAGGTGCGGCGCGGCGCGTTGACTTTCATTCTCGCGCGCGCCATCGGCCAAAGCTTTATCGCCAGAAACGTCGAACCGGAGGCTGTGCGCGCCTTTCTCGACGACGAATTGCGCGCGGGGGTCTGAAACATGCACGGCGAGAGCGGCGTCTTGCCGGTCAATATCTGGGTCGCCGCGGCGATCGTCTTTTTTTTCATCGTGATGTCGGCGTTGTTTTCGGGATCCGAAACAGCGCTGACGGCGGCCTCGCGGGCCCGGATGCATGCGCTCGAAAAACATGGCGACGAGCGCGCGAAAACCGTCATCCGATTGCTCGCAGGACGCGACCGCCTGATCGGCGCGATGCTTCTGGGCAATACTCTGTTCAATATCGGCGCGTCGGCGCTTTCGACCACCGTTCTGGTGGCGCTGTTCGGCGACAGCGGCGCGCTTTACGCCACCGCCTTGATGACGGTCCTGCTGCTGGTCTTCGCCGAAGTCCTGCCGAAAACGGTGGCGATCAATTATCCGGACCGGGTGTCGCTGGCGGTCGTGCCGCTGGTGTCCTTCTTCGTCACCCTTTTCGGCCCCATCCTTTACGGCGTCGAGAAGCTGGTGCGCGGCGCGCTGCATGTCTGCGGCGTGCGTCTCGGCGAGGCGCACGGGCTGCTAACGCCGCAGGAGGAGCTGAAAAGCGCCGTAGATCTGATGCATCGGGAAGGCGACGTCGCCCGTTCCGACCGCGACATGTTCGGCGGCTTGCTCGACCTCAAGGAATTGACCGTCTCCGATGTCATGGTCCACCGCACCAAAATGCTGACCCTCGACGCCGACCTGCCAATGCCCGAAATCTTGCGCGAAGTCGTCGCCTCGCCTTACACGCGCGTCCCGCTGTGGCGCGAACACGCGGATAACATCATAGGCGTGCTGCACGCCAAGGATCTGCTTCGCGCCCTCGCCGAGGCGAGCGGCGACGCGAGCAAGGTCAAGCTCGAGACCATCACGCTCGAAGTCTGGTTCGTGCCGGATACGACGACGCTCGAAGACCAGTTGCAGGCCTTTCGCAAGCGGAAAACCCATTTCGCCCTGGTTGTCGATGAATATGGCGACGTGCAGGGCCTGGTGACGCTGGAAGACATATTGGAGGAAATTGTCGGCGACATCCGCGACGAACACGATGTCGCGGTGACCGGCTTGCGCCGCCAGCCGGACGGCTCGGTGATCGTCGAAGGCTCCGTGCCGATCCGCGATCTCAATCGCGTCATGGACTGGGTTCTGCCGGACGAGGAAGCGACCACCATCGCCGGTCTGGTGATCCACGAAGCCCGCGCCATTCCCGACCAGGGCCAGAAATTCGCCTTCCACGGCTTTCGCTTTGAAGTTCTGCGCAAACAGCGCAATCGCATCACCCTTTTGAAGCTGACCCCGGAGCGGGAAGAGGATGGCGAAGGCTGAGGGCTCCCCGCCGGCTCGGATTTCGGTCCGAAGCGTCGAGAAAGTTTTCAAATCAGCTAATTAGGGACAGCGCCTGTCCGTCGTGGTAGGTTGCCCGAACTTTCAGCACCGGAGACGTTCGTGTCGCAAACCGCCCAGATTGAAAAAAAACGTTTCCTGTGCCTGCTCATCAAGCCCTCGCATTATGATGACGACGGCTACGTCATTCGCTGGTGGCGCACCATCATTCCCTCCAATTCCCTGGCCGCGCTTTTTGGGATCGCCGCCGATTGCGCCGAGCGGCAGGTTCTCGGGCCCGACGTCGCCATAGACATCGAAGCTCTCGACGAGACCAACACGCGCATCGATACGGCGGCGCTGATCGAGCGTTTCCGCGTCAATGGCAATCTTGGCGTGGTTTGCCTGGTCGGCGTACAGTCGAACCAGTATCCGCGCGCCCTCGACATCGCCCGGCCGCTGCGCGAAGCCGGGATCGCCGTAGCCATCGGCGGCTTTCATGTGTCGGGATGCCTGTCGATGCTGGACAATGACGCCATCGAACTCGGCGCCTGCCGCGACTTGGGCGTCGCCATGTTCGCGGGCGAAGCCGAGGAAGGCCGTCTCGACCGGGTGTTGCGCGACGCGGTGGCGGGTCAACTTGCGCCCGTCTATAATTTCATGAAAGACCTTCCGGGAATGGAGGGCGCGCCCGTTCCCTTCCTGCCGATCGCCAATCTGGGTCGCGCCTGGGGCAACAGCACCAGTTTCGACGCCGGCCGCGGCTGTCCCTATCAGTGTTCGTTCTGCACCATCATCAATGTGCAGGGCCGCAAGTCGCGCTACCGCACCGCCGATGACGTGGAAAAGCTGGTGCGCCTCAACTGGGCGCAGGGCGTCTCCAAATTCTTCATCACCGACGACAATTTCGCGCGCAACAAGGAATGGGAATCGATCTTCGACCGCCTGATTCTTCTGCGCGAAAGGGATGGAATCCCTATCGGACTGATGATCCAGGTCGACACGCTCTGCCACAAGATCGACGGGTTCGTCGAGAAATCGAAGCGCGCCGGGGTCACCCGCGTGTTCATCGGGCTGGAGAACATCAACCCGGACAATCTCGTCACCGCCAACAAGCGGCAGAACAAGATCACCGAATATCGCAAGATGCTGCTCGCCTGGAAGGCGCAGGGCATCATCACACTGGCTGGATATATTCTGGGCTTTCCGTCGGACACGCCGGAGACGATCCGGCGGGACATCGAGATCATCAAGCGGGAATTGCCGCTCGACGGGCTCGAATTCTTCAATCTGACGCCGCTGCCGGGCTCCGAGGATCATCAGACCCTGTGGCGCAAGGGCGTCCCGATGGATCCGGACCTCAATAATTACGATCTGGAGCACATCTGCACCGCTCATCCCAGAATGAGCAAGGCGGAATGGGAGGCGATCTATCGGGAAGCCTGGTCGCTGTTCTATTCGCCGGAGCATATGAAGACGCTGCTGCGTCGCGCGGCGGCGACCGGCGTGCGGATGAACAGCCTCATCCGGGTTCTCGTGACCTTCGCGACCTCGGTGAGCCTCGAAGGCGTGCATCCGATTCAATACGGCGTGTTCAGGCTCAAGCATCCATCCGAGCGTCGACCGGGGCTGAAGCGCGAGAATCCTTTCGTGTTCTGGCCGCGTTTCGTCGCGGAATCGATTTACAAGATCGGCGCGGCGGTCAGCCTGAACCTGAAGCTGATCCTGGAGGCGCGGGCCATCGAGCGCGACCCCAACGCCAAGGCCTATATGGATCAGGCGCTGACCCCGGTTCGCGACGACGATGACGTGACCTTGGACCTGCTCACGAAGACCACTGGCGCCGGCGCCGCGGTCGCCCATATCAAGAAAGTCGACAAGCTGACCCACCCCGGCGGCGTCAAGGTCGCCGCTGGCTGACGCCACGGTTCGGAAGCCGGTCGCCGCCGTCACGCCCGTGCTTGTCATGGGCGCCCACGCCGCGCCTTAGCCTCGACGAATCCTAGAAGGTATTTCGGCGCCGCCTGCTCGCAGAGGTTGTGGGATGGGTGACAGCGACTCCTTTGGCGAAACGGACTCATAAACAAGAGACTATGGGCAGATTCGGTGTGCTTGGGTGGCTCGATGTTTCTGAAACACGGCTTGGGCGCGGCTTGGCCGCTTCGCGCTTTCTATTTGAAAATAAATGGTTTTCTTGCGACTGTTTTCGCTTGGCGCGAGATTCGGAAGGTTCGACGCGCAATGCAACCCCACGGTTGAAACGGGAAAAGCGTGGCGCCGCAGTCGCAATTATATGCAACCTATGCGCGTTGTTTGGCGATACAAGTGCGCATTTCCAACAGCGGTCGCGTTCGGTTCGAAGGAGCTATCTTATCGGCTCACACGAATAAAAAACTTCCGCACCTCGCCAAACAGAACGCCTTCATCTGTCCCGCCAGGCAGACGCTGACGCCGATCCGCCAAGGCAAATTGCGCGAATTGAAAAAGGTCGAATACGGCAACGCAAAAGCCTGCCCGCCAGTGGAGACGGCTGCATCGCAGGGTAGCATTGGGTGGAGCACGAACTCATTGCGGGGCTAGCTGGACACCGGTCCAGATCAAGGAAAGGATGGCGGCGATAAA
This sequence comes from Rhodoblastus sp., assembly GCF_052145335.1. GTDB lineage: Bacteria > Pseudomonadota > Alphaproteobacteria > Rhizobiales > Beijerinckiaceae > Rhodoblastus. The sequence goes on along the minus strand of NZ_JBKQOU010000138.1, from coordinate 4,997 downwards.
GGCTACAAACGTCATGAATGCGGAAATTCGGACGTGCGCCGAGTCGCCTTGGGCAGCCAATCGCTGAGATTCGCTAAGGGGCCATCCATTTGCTTGGCGATCAAGTGATACCAAAATCCTGGTGATCGCCGTAAGGGTCCATAAGGAGCAAACGATCGCCAGCCCCAAGAATACCCAGGCTGCGTAAAGACCAGTAGCCACATGTCGCACGTCATTTTTCCCGAGAACCGTCAGTTTGTCCAGAAATGTGACGGTGAAGGCGATCGCGCTGCTGCATAGCGTGATCACCTGTTTTGCAACCTGTCCGTAGGCTTTCAGCCCCTTGCTCTTGGCCAGCTCGGTCATTGGCAAGAAGGCCAATTCGGATAGAATCGCGACGCATACATGGAAAATGCCAATGTTCTCTCCAAAAGATGGTTCTTATCGTGGCTTGGCATCATGACTGCATGCGCCGCCATGGTGTCAACAAGGAGCGCTCACGGCCGTTCGGGCATGGTCCATTGGTTGATCGAAACCTGAAGCTGCCTCGAAAGCGGACCACGCCAAAGAACGTTGACCAAACTACCTACTCCACCGCTGCGTGAACCGATCGAAGCAACTTTCGACCGCCGTTTTGCGTCATAGCCGGGATGCGGTTGTCGCTGTCGGTGCTGTCGGCGAATCCGGTAAGGCCGATTATGGAATTTAACTGGCGGCCCTGAAATACTCCATGGACTGAGCGCCCCATAAAAAGCCGCCGGAGCGATCCGGCGGCTTTCGCATTCGAATCAGGCAAACCCCTCACGCCACAGCCAACTGCCGCAGCACGTAATGCAGGATGCCGCCGTTCCTGTAATATTCAACCTCGTCCGCCGTCTGGATGCGCGAGTTGAGCGGAACCTTCTTCACCGTGCCGTCGGCATAGGTGATCTCCGCCTCGAGTTTCTGGCGCGGCGCCAGTTCGCCAAGCCCCTTGATCGACACCAGTTCGTCGCCCTTGAGACCAAGTTTCTTCCAGCTCATGCCTTCCTCAAAAGTCAGGGGCAGGATGCCCATGCCGACGAGGTTGGAGCGGTGGATACGTTCAAAACTCTCCGCGATGACCGCGCGGACGCCGAGCAGGTTGGTGCCCTTGGCCGCCCAGTCGCGGGATGAGCCGTTGCCATATTCGATGCCGGCGAACACCACCAGCGGCGTCTTGGCCTTGGCATATTTCATTGCCGCGTCGTAGATCGGCATGACTTCGCCGCCGGGGAAAAATTTGGTGTTGCCGCCTTCCGGAACCGAGCCATCCTCATCAGCGAGCATGAAATTTTTGATGCGGATATTGGCGAAAGTGCCGCGCATCATCACTTCGTGATTGCCGCGGCGGGTGCCGTATTGATTGAAGTCTTCCGGCTTCACCTTGTTGGCGACGAGATATTTGCCGGCGGGGGAGGACGCCTTGATCGAACCGGCCGGGGAAATATGGTCGGTGGTGATCTTGTCGCCGAACAGCGCCAGAACCCGGGCGCCCTCGATATCCGTCACCGCCTTCGGCTCCATGGTGATGCCCTTGAAATAGGGCGGGTTTTGCACATAGGTCGATTTGTTGTCCCAGGCGTAGGTCTGGCTCTGCGGCGCCTTGACCTTGCGCCAGTGGACGTCGCCCTTGAAAACGTCGGCATATTTCGCCTTGAACAGCGACTTGGTGACGTTCTTGCGGATGAATTCCTGGATTTCCTGCGAAGTGGGCCAGATGTCGCGCAGGAAGATAGCCTCGCCCTTCTTGTTATGGCCGAGCGGGTCCGTGGTCAGGTCCTTCTGCACCGATCCAGCGAGGGCATAGGCGACGACCAGCGGCGGCGAGGCGAGGTAATTCGCCTGGGCGTCGGGGGAAACGCGGCCCTCGAAATTGCGGTTGCCGGAGAGGACGGCGGCGGCAATGATGCCGTTGGCGTTGATCGACTTGGAGATTTTCTCCGGCAGCGGGCCAGAATTGCCGATACAGGTGGTGCAGCCGAAGCCGACCAGGTTGAAGCCGAGCTTGTCGAGCGATTTCTGCAGCCCGGCCTTGGAGAGATATTCGGCGACGACCTGCGAACCGGGCGCCAGCGAAGTCTTGACCCAGGGCGCGACCTTGAGGCCGGCGGCCACCGCATTGCGCGCCAGCAGCCCCGCGCCCATCAGCACGCTCGGGTTGGAGGTATTGGTGCAGGAGGTGATGGCGGCGATCACCACGTCGCCCTGGCCAAGGTCGAATTGCTCGCCCTCGACCTTGTAGCGTTCGGCGATCTCAGCGATTTTCTTGTATTCGGTCTCCATGGCGGCCGAGAAACCGGCGGCGACGGATTCGAGAGCAATGCGGCCTTCCGGACGCTTCGGCCCGGCGAGCGACGGCACGACCGTGTTGAGTTCGAGTTCGATCGTGTCGGTGAAGACGGGCTCGGCGGCGGCGCGGGTGCGGAACAGGCCCTGCGCGCGGGCGTATTTCTCGACCAAAGCGACGCGGGCCGGCCTGCGGCCGGTATTGGCGAGGAAGGCGATGGTTTCGCCATCGATGGGGAAGAAGCCGCAGGTCGCGCCATATTCCGGACCCATGTTGGCGATGGTGGCGCGGTCGGCGAGCGCCAAGGCGTCGAGCCCGGGGCCGAAGAATTCGACGAATTTGCCGACCACGCCCTTTTTGCGCAACATCTGCGTCACCGTGAGCACCAGGTCGGTGGCGGTGACGCCTTCCTTGAGCTTGCCGATCAGCTTGAAGCCGACGACTTCCGGCAGCAGCATGGACTGGGGCTGGCCGAGCATGGCCGCCTCCGCCTCGATGCCGCCGACGCCCCAGCCAAGCACCGAGACGCCATTGACCATTGTGGTGTGCGAATCCGTGCCGACGACGGTGTCGGGATAGGCGACTTCGACATTCACCGCCTTGCCGCGCGCCGGCTGGAATTTTTCCTTTTTCGTCCACACGGTCTGGGCGAGATATTCGAGATTGACCTGATGGCAGATGCCGGTGCCGGGCGGCACGACGGAGAAATTATCCAGCGCGTCCTGGCCCCATTTCAAAAAGGTGTAGCGCTCGCCGTTGCGCGCGTATTCGAGATCGACATTGGTTTTCAGCGCGCTTTTGGTCCCGAAGGCGTCGACGATCACCGAATGGTCGATGACGAGATCGACGGGAACCAGAGGATTGATCTTTTCCGGATCGCCGCCGAGCGCCGTGATGCCGTCGCGCATCGCGGCGAGATCGACCACTGCCGGAACGCCGGTGAAGTCCTGCATCAGCACGCGCGCCGGGCGAAAGGCGATTTCCCTCTCGACCTTGCCCTTGTTGTCGAGCCATTCGGCGACGCCTAAAATGTCTTCCTTGGTGACGGTGCGGCCGTCCTCGTTGCGCAGCAGGTTTTCCAGCAGCACTTTCATCGAATAGGGCAATTGCGAAATGCCCTTCAGGCCATTCTTCTCGGCCGCCTTCAGCGAGAAATAATGATAGGTCCTGGCGCCGACCTTGAGGGTCTTGCGGCATTTGAAGCTGTCGAGTGAGGCCATCGCTGGAAATCCCGAAAAAGTCGGCGAGAAAGGAGAATGACGAATATAGATAATTCCGCGAACGCAGGATACACAAACAAAAGTTTCGACCGCCGGCGCGACGAGCCGATGCAACAGGATTTCGTTTGCCACACCAGCTTGAACGGCTCCACCTCTCCGCGCGGTCGATTCTGATCGAGCGCGGCGGTCGCGCCATCGTCAAGGATATTTCGTTCGAACTGGCCTCGGGCGAAGCGCTTCTGGTGCTCGGACGCAATGGCGCCGGCAAGTCGACCTTGCTTCGCGCGCTCGCGGGATTTCTGCCGCTGCGCGGCGGCAAAGTGGTGTTCACCGGCGGCGACGCCGCGCCCCTGTCCGAACAGGCGCATTACGTCGGCCATGCCGACGGGCTGAAGTCCGCGCTGACGGCGCTGGAAAACCTCGGATTCTGGGCGTCCATGCTGGGCGTGAACGGAAAATTTTCTCCGCAGCAGGCGCTGGAAAAAGTCGGTCTCGGGAGGATCGGCGATTTCCCGGTTGGCTATCTTTCCGCCGGCCAGAAACGCCGCGTCGCACTGGCGCGACTTTTCGTCGCCGCGCGTCCGGTGTGGATTCTCGACGAACCGGCCACCGCGCTCGACGTCGGCTCACAGGAGCGGTTCGCGCAGGCGATGGCTGAGCATCGCGGCGCCGGCGGCATGATCCTCGCCGCCACGCACGCGCCGCTGGGGCTGATCGACGCAAAGGAGTTGCGTATGGATGCCGCCCCTTCCACCGCCGGAGCCGCCTGATGTCGCCGCTTGTGGCGCTGTTCCTGCGCGAAGTGCGCATCGCCCGCTCCATCGGCGGCGGCGGCGCCATGGGCGTGGTGTTCTTCCTGATCCTCGTCAGCCTGACGCCTTTCGCCATGGGGCCGGACCTGAATCTTTTGTCGCGGGTCGGTCCGGCGATTCTGTGGATCGCCGCGCTGCTCGCGACCTTGCTCGGCCTCGACCGCTTGTTTCAGGCCGACGCCGACGATGGTTCGCTCGACCTTTTCATGATGACCTCGACGCCGCTGGAGCTGGTGGTTCTGGTCAAATGCGCCGCCCATTGGACGCTCACGGCGCTGCCGCTCGTCGCCGCGGCGCCCCTGCTTGGCCTGATGCTCGGCCTGGAGCCGCAGGCGCAGGCCGGCGTCGCCGCATCGCTGCTGGCGGGAACCCCTGCCCTGACCTTGCTCGGCGCCATTGGCGCGGCGCTGACCGCGGGCCTGCGGCGCGGCGGCCTTTTGATGGCGGTGCTGATCCTGCCGCTGACGACGCCGGTGCTGATTTTCGGCGTTTCGACGGCGGCGGCGGCGAGCGGCGGCACAGTGCCCTTCCACACGCCCTTGCTGATTCTTTGCGCCCTGTCGCTGGCTGCAATCGCAGGGGCGCCTTTCGCCGCCGCCGCCGCGCTGCGGGCGAGAGAGGCCTGAACCGAACAACAAAGCCGCGCCTGTCGACGCTGCCGCAGAGCTCATTCCGGAT
>NZ_JBKQOU010000137.1:0-9270 GCF_052145335.1 Rhodoblastus sp. | reverse complement strand
ATCGAGGATCGTTGTCGCGCTGCACTTAATCGTGAGACGCCCGATTCAGTGTTTTCAATGGCTTCGTTTTGCGCCTAATTTGAGACTCTGTAGTTAAATATGAGACTCGGCCTTGCTGTACTGCACTTAATTTGAAATTGAGAGCTCGAAACGTTGGTGAAATGTGCGCGGGCCAAATGGACGATCTACACAGTGACGACGACGAGCAAAAGCGGTGGGAGGAAGCCTGCCGGCGAGAAGAGGCCATACGCGATCTGCTGAGCAGAAATCCCGACGGCTTGACGGGCACGGACGTCACGGACTTGGCTTGGGAATTGGGGCTCAGTCGCGCCACGGCCTACCGGATGATCCGATTATTCCGGGCCGGCGGCACCGTGACGTCGCTGATGGATCGAGCGCGCGGCCGGCGCGAAGGTTTTCGCACACTCGACGAAGAGCGCGAAGAAATCATCCGACAGGCAATAACGGGCTTCTATCTGAAGCCTACAAGGCCGCCATTTTCGAAACTGTGCCGACAGATCCTGGTGAGCTGCGAAAAAGCGGGGCGTCAGCCACCCAACTGGCGCACAATCAAAGCCCGCGTTGAAGACATCGATTTGCAGACACGAGGGCAGCGGCGAGGTGAAAAGGAGATCGTCAAAGCGACGACGCCAACGCCCGGCGATTACCGCGCGTCGCGGCCCCTTGAGATCGTTCAAATCGATCACACGAAGGTCGACGCGTTCGTTGTCGATGAAGTTTCCCGCGAACCCATCGGGCGGCCTTGGCTAACTCTTGCTCTGGACGTTTTCACGCGGATGGTCGCCGGATTCTATTTGACCATGGAGGCGCCATCTCGACTATCGACGAGCCTCTGCCTGCTGCATGCGGTATTCGACAAGACGGCTTGGCTTCGAGAGCGCGAGATCGAGGAGGCTTGGCCCGTCGCGGGACTGCCCGAAAACATTCACGTCGACAACGGCGCCGATTTTCGAAGTCGCGCTTTTGAACGGGCTTGCAGGGATGAAGGCGTCAAAATCATTTGGCGCCCTCGTGGCGAGCCCCATTTCGGCGGACATATCGAACGCCTGATCGGGACCCAGATGGGACCGATCCATCTCTTGCCGGGGTCCACCTCCAGCAACGTCCAGGAACGCCGCGAATACGACTCCAAGCGGCATGCCGCGCTGACACTGCGCGAACTCGAACGGTACATAGCTCTGGAAATCGCTGGACAGTATCATCAGATTATCCACTCGACGTTGCGGCGGCCGAAGCTTGCGGTCTGGCGAGAGCACGAGTCCTCGCTAAAACTTCGCTTGCCGCAGGATCGAATGAAGTTTTGGATCTCTTTCTTGCCGGAGGACGAGCGCACGCTTCGCCCGGACGGGATTCATCTGAACAATATTCGCTACTGGTCATCTGCGCTGACCGCCGATGTCGGACGCTGCAAGGGCAGGTTGCTTGTAAAATATGACCCGCGCGACCTCTCGCGCATTTTCGTTCGGCGGCCCGCCGGCAATTTCGTCGATGCGCGATATGCCGATGTGACTTTGGCGCCGATATCGTTGCGCGAGGCGGTGGCCGCGAGAAAAGCACTCAATGCACAGGGAAAACGCGAAGTCGACATGCGCGCGGTCATCCGCACCGCGATCGCGCAACGGGAGCTCGTCGACCGCGCGACGAAGACAACAGCGCTCATTCGACGTTCCGGTCTGAGCCAAAACTCCAATGTGGATGACGACGGCTGGGGCTCGCTTCGCGGCATCGATTCCAGCAAACCGGTGCCTTTCGTAGAAGACACGGATTGAGCCCACGTGACCCATGATTTTGCCCACCTGACGCCGTCGGCGGCGGAAATGCTTTCGGAGCCAGCGACAAACGGATTCGAGCGATCAGATCCCGCCGCTGGGTCCTCTATCCGCGCGCAAAACAGGCGCTCGACCATCTCAATCGCCTGATTGACCACCCCAGGGGAACGCGCATGCCTTCGATTGCCGTTTATGGCGACAGCGGCATGGGCAAGACGACGATTATGGAACGATTTCGTGACGACAATCCGTCGGGCTTCGATCCGATTACGGGCAAGGAGCGAACGCCCGTAATGGCGATGGAAATGGCGGGCAAGCCCGGAGAGCGCCGCTTTTATGCCGAATTGCTCGCGTCGCTGGGCGCGCCGCAGAGTCCGCGCGCCGACATCGTGCAGATGGAGCAGGCGGCGCTTCGCCTTCTGAAAGTTGTCGGCGTCCAGGTGCTTGTCATCGATGAAGTGCATAACATCCTCGCCGGCTCGCATCGGGACCAGCGCATCGTACTGAACACGCTTCGCTTCCTCAGCAACAGGCTTCAAATCTCGCTCGTTTGCTTTGGCGTCACGGACGCCCGCGAAGCGATCAGCGGCGACGTCCAACTCGCAAGGCGCTTCGAAGAATTCTCGATCAACCGTTGGGGCGCGAATGAGCAGTTCGAAACCCTTGTCTCCTCCATCCTGCGAAATACGCCGTTGCGGAAGCCGACCGTACTGACGCCAAAGTCGCTACGCCGAATTTTGCAGGTGACCGAGGGCATCACCGCCAACATCTTCCACATGATCAATTGCCTCGCCGCTGACGCGGCCCAAAGCGGACACGAACGGATTACTGACGAGGCGATAGAGAACTGGCGCCCGCTCTCCGATGGCGGGGCGGCTTACGCATGAGTTCCCGGCACGGCGAAATAAAACAACTTCCCGTCATTTTTCCGCCGGTCCCGGATGAACTCTTGTCGTCGTGGATCGCGCGGCACGGCGCCTTTTACAATGTTTCACCACGCGCGATGCTGCGTCACGCGGTCCCGGAGGCCCACTCCCTGAGGAGTGCCGATGACCATCTGGCAGACAAACAAGTGCAGCTTCTCGCCCATATTTTTAGGCAAGAGCCTTCCGATATTCGTCGGATGACGTTTCTCAATATCGAGACCACCGCGCGGCGCCTTATCTCGGCTGAGGTGATCCAGTCATGTCAAACCTGCGCGATCGATAAAGCCGACGTCGGCGCCACGCCAATTCTGCGCAGCTGGCGTCAGGCTTGGCGCATCACCTGTCCCATCTGCCATTCTCAGTTGGGTGGGGCAGGGCAGGGGAGCGAGGCCAACAGCGGAGATAGCACGCATTCTCTCGCCACATGGGAAGACGCGCTCAAGGGCGAACGCCTCCTCGACGACTACGCCGAGCGGGGCACTCAGACCTGGGCGTCTCCAATCGACGTCCTCAAGCTCCTGTTGATGCGGCGCGATCCCAAGCCGATTGACCCTGAAAATTGGATCGAGACGCCGAAGATCCTCGACCTGCTCGTCCCAGGCTTCGATCGACTTGCCGCAGCGGCGGCAATAGCAATTCCACCGGTGGCCAGACCGATCTTGCCTCTGTTGCTCCGTCCGGCGCTTCTCGCTGGAATCGCAATAGTTGAACGTTCAGGCCCCAAAATCGTCACGGAACTCCATGCGCGGACGATGGGGGCCTACCACACTCATTTCGGAACCATCGCCACCAAAATTCTCGCCCCGCGCCAACCCGATTCTTGAGTCTCATTTATGCAGCTAAATTGAGATTCAAGCCGTCCGGAGTCTCATGTTTAACTACAGCGGCAGCTCCAAACCGGCGCAGTCTCACGTTTAAATGCAGCGCGACAGCACGAGCACTTGGTCGAGGAGGTTCAACGCCGGCTCGACGCCAATCCGTGCGCCATGGCCACCCGCCGCGAGACGGTCGAACACCCCTTCGGCACGATCAAGGCGCGGATGGGCGCCACGCACTTTCTCATGAAACGGCTTCCCAATGTCGCCGCCGAAATGGCGTTGCACGTTCTCGCTTACAATCTGACCAGGGTGATGAATATCCTCGGCAGGCCGGCGTTGGTCGCCGCCATCCGGGCGGGATGAAGACCCCAAGCCGCAACACTCAGCGGCGCCGTTGAACGCGCTAAATTGGCTTCGTCCGCCCGCCTATTCCACGTAAATCCTGACAAGAAACAAGGAGCCGAAGACAGCCGCTTCAAAAAGCGCTCTCTCCGCCAGCCAGCCCGGCGTTTTCACACAACCAAGACCCTCAGCGGCCGGTCGCTGAACTTGCTCGGCACGCCTGCCAACGGCTCAAACCGGCCATTCGCGTGAATGATACCACGCTCTCGGTTCGCCTGCGTGACCAGTTAAGTCAGTGCGTGAGCAGCTGAACAAAAGCCGTGGGCAGGCCAACCGCCACGAGCCTGCCTTTCAGGCAAGCTTTGAATCGACTGCTATGCGAATAAGCTCGACCGAACTGCGGGCTCCGAGCTTTTGTTTCAATGCGGTGCAATTATTGGCGGCGGTCTTAGGGGAGACGTTCAAAATATCGGCTATCTCCACGACAGTGTGGCCGACCGCGAACAATCGCAAAATTTCCAGTTCGCGCGCGTTCAAACCGGCAAGCTTGCCTGGGCCTGCCCCAGTTCGATTGAAGGCGACCTCGCTGGCCATTTCCGGCTGCAGATAGACGCCCCCATCGACGATGCGTCGCAAGGCGCCAATGAAGAGCAGCGGATCGTCGTTCTTGGCGATATAGCCCTTGGCCCCGGCCTCAATGGCGCGTGCCGCGAAAAAAGCATCGTCGTTCATGCTGAAAATGGCGATGCGCGCCTCGGGATCGCGCAGCAGAATGCGGCGGCAGAGTTCAAGACCCGAGACACCCGGCAGATTGAGGTCGATCACCGCGACATCGGGCCTGAATGCGAAGTAAGCCGAATAGCCGCTATTCCCATCCATGGCTTCACGGATCTCGATAGACGGATCCGTCCCGAGCAAGGCCTTGCAGCCGGATATAACGACGGGGTGGTCATCAACGATAAGAACGCGCACCGGATAAAGCCTCCAAATCGCCAGTAGAAACTAGGCATCATAGCCAAAAGCGAGGGCCGGGCAATCATACGGCCCATTGACACTTATGGCGGCGAATTCGAATTTGCCAATCTCCGGAGATGGATCATGTGGCAAAAAGTTTCACTGCGGTATCGTCTCAATCTTCTGTTCGGCGCCTTACTCGCGTCGTGGATGATCTTCGATTTCGTACGCATTCTGGCGGACGCGGGTCCGCGCGCTCGGGCAGAAGCCGAAAGCATGACGCGGCTGACGAGCGAATTCGTTGCCATGGCGCTTCCCCATGTGCGGGAGGCGCCGGAGCCGGAGCCCGCGCTGGCCGCCTTAGTCGATAGTTTGCAGAACTTGCGTCACGTCCGCGTCGCCTTGTCCGGCAACGATGGTCTCACGATTGTTGGGGCTTTCGCGGCGGCCGCCGATGCGCGTTCGCGGGTTCCGTCATGGCTGGCCGCCATGGTTCAAACGCCCCTCGGCGTTTCAACAATTCCTGTCGCTATAGGCGAGCGCCGCCTCGGCTCAATTGTTATCGTCGGCGATCCGTCGGATGAAATTGACGAGGTGTGGGCGGCGGCCAGGACACAGGCTTTGGCGGGCGGCGTTTTGGCGCTGGCGCTGCTTTGCGCGACGAGCCTGTTCATCCGGCGGGCGCTCAAACCGCTCGACGTCGCAGGGAGCACGCTGACCCGGCTCGAATCAGGCGATTACGCGGCCCGGGCGACGCCGGCGGGTTCGCCCGAATTCGTGGAGACTTGTCGCAAGATCAACAGTCTGGCGCAGGCCTTGTCTGATCTCAGCGCCGCCGAAGCCCATTTGATCGAACGGCTGATCGACGTCCAGGATGAAGAGCGCAAGACCATCGCGCATGAATTGCACGACGAGATCGGACCGCATCTTTTTGCCCTCCGCGCGGGCGCGGCCATGCTTGCGGCGCGTTTGCGCGCGGGCGGCGATCATGTTGCGGAAGCCGCCGCCGTTTCTCTCAGCGCTCAAGTCGAGTCCTTGCAGGGCCAAAATCGGCGCATTCTGGCGCAGTTGCGTCCGGCGGCTCTCGAGGAATTCGGCCTGATCGACGCGTTGCAGATCCTGGCCGAGCAATGGCGCAAGGCCGAACCCGCCGTTGCGCTGGCTTTGTCTTCATCCGAGCGGATCGCCGAACTTGGCGCGCGGGCCAGACTGATGGCCTATCGTTTCGTTCAGGAAGGGCTGACCAACGCTTTCCGCCATTCCGGCGCGCGGCATATCGACGTGACCCTGGGCTATGTGCCTACGAACAAGGTCGCCAACGTCAGCGATCCCGCGCTATCCGGGTTGCGGATCCTCATTTGCGATGACGGACGCGGCGTTGGCGAGCAAGCGAAGCCGAGTTTGGGCTTTCTGGGTATGCGCGAACGGGTGCAGGCGCTTGGCGGCGAAGTGGTCATTTCCAATGCGCTCGAGGGTGGAGCTCGCATCGAGGCGATTTTCGGCGCGCCCACGCAACCCGGCTTCGCTTAGAAGAGAATTTGCTAAATTCCATGAATGTAGGTTCGTGTTCGGGAAAGATGCCCAAAATCTTCCCGGCTTTACCTACAGGCTCAGGAAAATCTCCCGCCCACTTTTGGGGTGAATTCCCGAGCGTTTTTGAATAGGTTTTCCTTGCGTCGCGGACGGATAGCGAAGTTTTTGATCATTCCTCGCCCTCCCAAATTTTCACGTCCGCGACGCTCCCAAAAAAGGCCGGAGGCCTTGTCAAACCATTGGCAAGGGCCGTCCCTGTCCGGCATGCGCAAACCGGGAAAGCGCCAAAACCCGGATGGCCGCCAGCCAAACAACCGGAGCCGCCCATGACGCCATTCTCCGTTTTAATTCTCGTCTGCGCCCTGAGCGTAAATCCCTCCAACTGCACTCCCGAAAACGCAGTCGACGTGGTTTACGGCCCGCATGTCGAGAACGAGTTCCGCTGCGGCTTTCTAGGTCAGACGACCCTTGCCGCCTCCGCCATCGCGCCGCGCGAAGGGCAGGAATATGTCAAGATCGTCTGCCAGCGCGGTTAGGCAAGCGACGTCGTTTCGCGCTGCGCCGAAGACGCCGCGCTCGGGCCCTTGAAGATTCCGCGCGCTCGCTTTGCTGCAAACCGATTTCGCGACTATTCCGGCTCTCAACGCAAGCTGAAATTGATGGTTGTGCTGGAACGGAAAATACCGCCCGGTGGCGGCGGCGCGTGAACAGCAGCCATTATCGCGTGGACGGTGCCGTCGAGCGAGGAATTGCCCGATGAGCGCGTGATCGAATGGCTGATCACGCGGCCCGAGGCTCCGACGGTGAATGTCACGCTGACGGAGCCCGTCGCGTGCGCCTCGCGGGCGGCGGCGGGATAGACCTTGTGGCGGGCGACCTCGACGGCGAGCAGGGACGCATAATCGCCACGCGACATTCCAGACGCCTGAGCCTGTCCTTGCGGCGAACCGCGACGCGACGCCTGTTGTCCGGCCTGCGCCTTGCGACGACGATCCGCAGCTTCCGCTCGCTGGCGGCGCTGTTCGCGCAATTCCGCCGGCGTCGGGCTATCGTCCTGCTCTATTTCCACGACGACTTTTTTCTTGGGCTTTTCCACTGGTTTCGGCAGGGGTTTGGGCAGGGGTTTCTCTAATGGAAGGGGCACTGCTTCCGGCGCGATGACCTGCGGGAGTGGAGCCGCAAGTTCCGGGACGGTTTCGGCGGGCGGCGTCGTCGGCGCCTGTGGTGGTGGCGCCACCGGTTCGGGCGCGGCAGGTTCGGGCGCGACCTGAGCGGCGGGCGGAGGAGCAGCCGCCTCGGCCTCCTTTACCTCGTCGATATGTGGCTTGTCCTCGGCGCTATCGCCGAGCGGCACAAGCGTCACATCGATCCCGTCGAGCGAAACGAGAGGAACGACGCTCGCCACGACAAAGGCGGCCGCCGCCACATGCAAGGCCACCGCGACGATGGTCGCCGCCGGGCGCAACCAAAGCGGCCTGATCTCGCGTTCGACCTTCGCCCCGGCTTCTGGTCCGCCCTGTGGCTGAGCTAGGCCAGGCGACGAAGACGCTATGGCGCCCGCTTCGCTCAAGGTTTGCTCTCCGGTTTGATCTGCGACGTTTTTTCCTTGCCGTTCGGCGCGGTGACAATGGCGATATGGGTGATGCCATTCGTCGCCAGACGATCCATGATCGCCACGACATCTCCGAAGGAGGCCTCTTTGTCGCCGCGCAGGTGAACGACGCGCGTGGAATCCTCGCCAAGTTTGTTCTTCACCGCATCGACGAACAGGTCGGCGGGGACTTCGTCAGGCCCAAGCGAGACCTTGCCGTCCTTGCCGACAGTGACCACCACCGGCTCCTTGGGATTGAGCGGTTGCGCCGCTTTGGCTTGCGGCAATTCGACTTTGACGCCGGTCGCGAGCAAGGGGGCGGTGACCATGAAAATGATCAGCAGCACCAGCATGACATCGACCAAGGGCGTGACGTTGATGTCGGCCTGCTGCTGATAGAGCCCTTCGCCTGCTGGGCTTTTTCGGCTCGGGAAGGCCATCAGGCGGCGTCCTTTTTGGCCGGGAGCTGGCTCGTCGCTGCAAGCTGTTCCGCTCGATCCTCGATCAGATGCGACAGCTGGACGCCGACGTGTGAAAAAGCCGCGCCGATGCGGTTGTAGCCGATCGAGGCCGGAATGGCGGCGGCAAGGCCATAGGCGGTCGCCGCCAAAGCCTCGGCTATGCCCGGCGCGACAACGGCGAGGCTGGTGTCCTTGGCCTCGGCGATGCCGGCAAAGCTGGTCATGATGCCCCAAACGGTGCCGAACAGGCCGATGAAAGGCGCGACGGAGGAAATCACGGCCAGATTGGGCAATCCGCCCTCGGCGCGCATCAGCAATTCGCGCCCAGCGCGGCTCATCTTCTCGGCGTAACGCTGGCGCTTCTCACTGGAACTTTCGCCAGCGACGGCGAGCCCCCCGGCCGCGATTCCGGCGGCGTCGATCGGCGCAAACACCGCCGTGGCCTTGCCTGTGCGGGCCGCCGCCAGGGCGCGGGAGAGTTTCATCACGGTGAAGACGCCCTCGATGATCAATATCCAGCACCAAAGCGAAGCGACCAGCAAGATCGCCATCACCGCCTTGCCGATCGGGCTAGCCTGCAAGAACATTGCGACTGGAGAAAGCGACAGGCCGTCCATGCTTCAATTCCTTCTCGTGTTCGATTTTTGACTTTCGTGCCCTACATCGTTCGGGACGGTTTTTTGAGCGTAATTTCTTTCACCCTTTGGGCGTCATAGCCATAAAACTCTGTAATCCATCGCCAATACGAAGGCTCGCGTCCGAAAAGCCTGGCGGCTGTGTGCCTATCGCCAAGGATAGACGCATCGCCGCCAAGCACCCGATCTGCGGTATGGCGGTGTTTACCATTTAGCGTAG
>NZ_JBKQOU010000136.1:0-2909 GCF_052145335.1 Rhodoblastus sp. | reverse complement strand
CTAGTTCATCGTGATTTTGGTTGAATTTTTTTGCCTCGACAACCGAATCGTTGTTTACCGTTGACGTTATCCTTGGTCGTACAAGTGAACCAGGGCTCTGGTTGCGGCAACTCAGTTTCTCTGCGGAGCCAACTGGCGCCTCGGTGGAATTACTTCCCAACCTCACCACCCCCTGCCCGGTCGTCACCATCAGCAAATCCGCCATCGGATCGTCGGGCAAAATCTCTCCCAGAATTTCGGCGGCGCGCCGGCGCGTCATCATCCCGGCGCCGACATAGGCGACGAGATTGGCGCGCTGCACGGTCGGGTCGATGACGCTTTCGTGGCCCCAGGCGAATTCCAGATTGTCGGCGCCGAGCAAGTCGCGGATCACATGGTCGCAGAGGCGCTTGATCCAGGCGAGGATCGGCAGCAGGCCTTCCTCGTCGGCAATGTCCTTCTGCGTCTCGCTGGTGGCGCGGTTCATCTGATTGACGAAGGGCTGCGGCGAGACGGAAAAGGCGAAACAGACGACGCGGGCGATCCATTCGTCGAAAGCGTTTTTCAGCTCCGGCTCCTTGGTCTGAATAAAAGTGCGGGCGACGCCGCCGGGCACGAATTTCGCCCGCCGCCGCCGCGCCAGATCGCCGGTGAAATAGAGATCCCAATAATCCTGGAAATTCTTGATCTGGTCCGGCGTCCAGGCGTCGGGCACGCCGATCAGGCTCTCGGGAATATTGCCTTCGCTGTAATAGCTCAGCTGGTTCAATTGCCGCTTCATGCCGATATTGACAGTGGCGATCACCTGCTCGACCGGCGAATAGCCATAGGCGCGATGGGAGCGGACATTGCGCGGGCGATAGACGATGTCGCGCTCGGAATAATCGACCGCCGGCATGCCCTTCAAGATCTGCTGATAGGCGACGGGATAGACCAGCTTGCCGTTCTGCGCGAAAGGACGCGGCGTGCGGCCCCAGGCGTCGAGCACCGGTTTTATGGTCGCGCCATCGAGCGGATGCAGGGCGAGCAACGCGCCGGAACGGTCGCGCTCGCACCACAAAGCCGGCGCATCGATGACGAACAGGTCTTCCAGCACCATGCGCATCCAGGCGGCCCAGTCATGGGCGCCGTCGGGCCGATGAAAGAACTTCTCCACCTTGGCGATTTGCGCGGCGTCGGCGCTGGCGCCGGACCTGACGCGGATGCTCCAGTTCATCCGCTCGATCTGGTCTTTGCGCGTCTCGATCACCAGCCGCAAAAGATCGTAGGCGTCTGCAATAGAGCGCAGATCGGCGAAAGAAATCGCTTCATAGGAGCGGGTGCGGATATTGAGATTATAGCCGGCGGGAAAATCCCATTGCCGGCCGGCGACATCGGCCGGGGCGCCGGGCGCCTGCGGCGCCGAGGGACCAAACCAGTCGGCCGCGCCGTTTGTGCTGTCGCTGAATCGGGCGGTGACCTCGACAGGCGAAAGGGACCAGCGTGGCAGGCCCGCGCCGCGTTCGCTCATGTTTGACTCCGAGATTTAAGAATTTGCGTGGTGAATATTTTCACCGGGATGCGAACGAACATGCGCCGCAGACGAGAGGCTTTTCCGATCCGATTCAATCGGACACGGCTCTCGTTTTTTTATTTCTGTGCTCTAAACCCATAGTGAGTGGAGACAAAAGAACGAAAGCCTAATTCTGACGAAAGCTTATTAGAAGGCGGCTCTTTCGCTCCATACACTTCTACAACTTCGTATGAGTCATCCTGACCTTCTCCGCCATGATGTTCGTCAATCGCAATCAGTGCGCGGGTCAGTGTGTCGGCAGATCTTTCGTTCGGAAGCCTGAGCAAGGTCGTAAGATGCCCATCCTCAAACTTTGAACGTAGCGCCGCGACGGCATGGTCGTTGAGAGGGCTCGCAATGATCCATACCGGCATTTGCTACGCCAAGGAAAGAATTTGATCGCCAAAATTTGTATCGAGGATCAACGCCACTGTTTTCGCCATGCGCCAATTCTTGGCCCCACTCTATTTGATCGGCTTTCCTGGTCCACGAACGCCATTGACCCAATCATGTTAGTGAGGAACGCCTTGACCATGGTCGTGATCAAAGTCAATGTCCGTCAGCGGCTTTCCATCGGGACCATAAGTCCGTTCCTGTCCGCTACCCGGATTCTTATATATTGTCCCAGGATATCCGGTATTCGGGGTTTTTGAAGGGCCTCTGGCAGCGGGCGCATTTGTCGGGTCTTGCGGAACTTCCGGCGCCTCGGCCTTGCCGTCCTCATCGGACGTATTACTGGACAAAGCGCCGGGCAGCCAATAGCCCGGGCCATCTTGAATATCGCCCTTGGGTCCGTGAGAGAGCACCCAGCCGGCGGCGGTCAGGGAGAGCAACGAGCCGCCGGTCAGAGCATAAACGCCCGCGGAGACTTGCATCGCCCCGCCCGCGATCAAACCTTGCGCGACGCTCGCCGGGGGTAGCGGTCCCATCCCTGCGCCTCGCCAGCGGCGCGACGACAACGCCTTCGCCCCGCACGACGCCGCGGTCGGTCAATTGCGCCGTGCGGCAAAATCGCGGCGCGGGCGGCAAATCGCAGCGCGCCCCAGCGCGTTCAGCAGCGCGCGGCGCCATCATTGCTTGCCCTGCTCCTGCGCCGCCATTTCCCGGTAAAATTCAAACACCGCCGCGCCCTCGCCTTGTTCGAACACCAGCGAGGACACCGCCCAGACCAGAGCGTCGACGCGATCGGGTGAATAGCCGGCGCGCGAGCGGTCGAAATCCGGCGTCATCAGGCACATCTGGTCTTCGAGTTTGGCGAAGACGCCGCAATGGCGCACCCTGCCCTGTTCGTAAAGCGCGGCCACCGGCTCGGCGCGGGTGAATTTTCCCCGGCTGGCGCGCACGGCGCGGAAGGGCGCGTTGGCGTCGACCTGGCGGA
>NZ_JBKQOU010000135.1:0-8493 GCF_052145335.1 Rhodoblastus sp. | reverse complement strand
GAACGAGTTTTGGTTGTCCTGCAACTTGCGCCCTCTGTCGGGGCGCTGTTCCATGGAAACCGTCGAGGTCGAGTGAGCGCGCGCGACGAACATACGAAATAAATCGGACGAGCAGCTTGGACTGCGTTCGGCGGCGCTCATGAAGGCGTCATCGCCCGCCGCCACCCGAACGCCCCTCCGGCCGCCGAGGCAATGATCAGGATCAACACCGCAATCAAGGAAAGCACGCTTGCCCGGCCCCAAGCCGACCTTGCCGAATCGACTTCGGGGGGTGACGGCGGCAGGAGTCCCACGATCACCGATGGCACCCCCTCCGTCTGGAATTTTCGCGACTTCAGGCGCGCCAGCGTCTGTAGGGCGGGGTCGGTGACCCAGCCGCGGCGCAGTCGCCGGCCGCGCCCTACAACGCGCGTACTGTCCGCTTTTGTCAGGGAATGTGGTCAGCGCCGAACCCCAGGTGTGGAGGACGGCGGTGAGGCCGATGCGCGCGCCCAGATGCTTCCGGTCGGCTTCGTCGCGAAACAGAGCATTCGATTGTGGATCGATCCCATGAATCAAACCGCCGCCGCTGCCCTAACGCACTGCGCTAAGTGTTTGGCGACGCCCTGCGACTGTAGCGAAACCGGGGCCAGCGGCCCCGGTTTTTTTCTCGGCTTGCCGCCCTTCGGGAGCGCGCCCCTCGCCCTAGTCGCCTCCATGATCTCGCCAAGCCGCCGCTCGGCCCGCTCATGTCTGCGGCGCAAGCCAACGGCTGGATCAATTCGACCGCCGCGCTCCCGACCGCCAACTTCGCGACGATGGCCGTGACACCGGTCGGCTCCTATTACCGACCGGCGCTCAGCGATCCGCTTTTCGATATTTGATCTGAGTCATCGCGACGTCCGGCGAAGTGTGCTCGAGGTCGCGAAGTTCATCATAGAGAAGGGCACGAGGCCCGCTCGGCAGACCTGAAAGGACGCCCAAATGAAAACCTTCGACACAGTGTCCGACTCTCAGCGCGCAGGCTACCGGCCAAACAATCAGCGACGCGCAGAATATCGTGGGTTCACCGTTTTCCCGGGCGCGATCGGCGGCCATGCCGCATGAGGGCCGACGAATTCAGGAATTCCGCCATCGCGCTTCTCCGCAGCGCGGTCGGCTGGGAGGCCGCCATCGCGCGCCGATTGCGCGTTCAGCCGCGCACGGTGCGCCGATGGCAGGCGGCCGGCTTCATCCCGGATTGGGTCGAGACGAAGCTCGGCGATCTGATCGGCAAGACAGACCCGGACGCCGTTCCCCGTGACGAGTGGATCGTCGGCGACGCGCCGAGCAGGCGGGAGTACGTCTATCATGCGAGGCCGCCGCGCTTCCTCGCCCGCATCGTCATGGTCGACGACAACGGCCTGCCGATCGCGAGCGAAGAGCCCGCCGACGTCGTGTCGGGCGTCGTCTATGCGAACGACGATTACGTTCTCGCCGAGGCCGTCTGGATCGACGAAGTCGAGCCGGGTGAAGTCGTCAAATGGTTGGAGGCGGCGGCCGACGCGATCGACGAAATGTCGGACTAGGAAGCGTCTTGTGCGGTCGTGCTAACACCCATTGTTCCCCTTACTATGCAGTTTGCGCCACCTGTGGAAAGGGGGGCCGGAAATGCTGTCCTGGTTGCGCCGCCGCCGCGAGAGTATTGAACGTAGTGATGCCGAGGCCGACGCGCTCATTCACAACCTGGGCGCAGCGGCATATTCCGCCGCGCGGCGGCGCGAACATGAGTCCAGTTCCGACGTAATGGCGAAACATTGGCGCCGTGTCGCGCTGGCGATCGCAAACAAGACCGGCAGGCGCGTCGTTCTGTAGCGCACCCCGGTTGCGGAGGCCGGCACTTTGTCCGCGACCACGGCAGCGAAGCCTACTGTGAGGCTCGCCTAAGCCAGCGTGACGTGATCCTGCCGAACGGGACAACCCATGCCGGTCGGACCCCGGGGCACTGGCGGCGCGTCGCGCTCATCGTGGCGCGGATGATGGGGAAGCGAGTCGGCGGCGACCCGGCGACCCGGATGCTTGAGCGCGGCGGCGAATGAAGATCGGCCGTCGGGGCAACTCGATGGCCTTTTCGTTCTTGTTCCGTTCGCCAGCCGCGGCTATCCTCCGTCGAATGACCGACCCCGGCGAACGCCTGACGCCCGCGTCACCCGACGACCTCGCCGACGCCCTGGCGTTCGCGCTCCGGTTCCAAGGCCGCAAACGCAACCACGGCGCAGACGGATCATGGCGGAGATCGTCGCCAAGCGACTTGTTGAGCATTTGGAGCGCGCCGGCTTCGTCATCATGAAGAGGCCACCAGAGATTGGCGCTGCGGCGCTCGGGAGCGGATTCGAGCGGAAATGAGTTAAGCGCGCTGGACTCCTCACGCCCTCGGCGAGGCCCTATATGACCGGCCATGTTGTGGCATACAAGCGGGAGGCGGCGCAGCAATGACCTTCGCTCCCCACGCCATCTTCTGCGAAGACCGCCACCGTCTCACGCCCGCCGATGACTTCGAGCGCCGTCCGCATGAGACTGTGCTGCTCGCCGAGTGTCGCTGCGGGCATGTCGTGTCTCGCGTGTTTCCGACTTTGCTTTCCCGCGCAAGCTCCCGTCCTCCCGCGCGGGATGGCGCATCGCGCGCAAATCGGCCGAGCCGCTTGCGAAGGAGCCGTTGCCGGACCCGATCGCAGAACACGACCGCCTCGTCCAAGAGACTCCCGCTGATGGCCGGGCCGTCGGCGAATGACCGGTATTTGCGCGGAGCAGACGCCCGGAGTCGACGTAGAGCGGCTATTGCTGGTCGCAAACCGCGAACGGCGCAAGTGGGCAGGGAAGCAGTCCTTGCCTCTCGGCGTGTGAGCGCGCGGAGGGGACGTGCCGCTATCCGGCATGGCCTCCTTACGGTGCGGCCCTCTCGATTAAAATGGAAATTATGATGCCGGCTCTGGTCGCAGAACATGTTTAATCTGTTGATAAAAATGACACTCCGGTGCTATTAAAGGGTAGAGCTTTGCTATAAAACGATGAAACAACAAAAACCTGAGGGAGTGCTCAAATGAAATACGCCATTGTTGCTATGGTACTGGCCTTTTCGATTACTGAAGCGAATGCCGTTGTTTACTGCGCGGCGGGCGTTTACCATGCGGGCTGCGTTCGGCGTCCGCCCGCGAGTGCGGTTATGGTGGCCCCGAGGGGCGCTGCCGTTGTGGGTCCGCATTGCCGGATCGTGGAAGGAAGGCGCATCTGCCGCTAAAGCAGCGAAGTCGCCTTGCCCTTGGCAATGCGTCCGGCGCGGTTCATTGGCTAGGGCAGCTTGCCGATGCAGGTCGGCGGCCACGGCGTGATCGTGTTCTTCGGCATGGCGAAGCCAGTCAAGACGCGGCGGATCGGGCCCGCACACCAACCCTGAGGGCATATGGCATCTCTCAAATTCGGGGCCTAAACGGCGGCAAACATCTGCGACTGGCGCATTCCGTCTCGCCCGGGTCGACGTTTGGGATCGCCAGGGCGAACGTTGCAAATGGGACAGTTATCTCTCGTCGAGCGCATGAGCCCATCCCCGTGGCGCAAAAAGCACAGTGCAACCGGAAAATGCGCTAGAGTCCTGATTTCATTTTCAATCGACAAGGCCAAACCCTAGAGAGGGCGGTGACGGCTGGGGCTTTCTCAAGACCAGCGACGTGCGCGGGAGTTCATGTGGGTTGCGTCGCTGCCCGGACAATTGTTTTTCGTCCGGGGCTATCGAGATCGTTCGGGCGATCCTTTTCCATTCTGGCGATAGGGCTGGTCGTCATGTCGTTGGCCGCCTGCGCCTCCCGGCCTGAGAGCGGCTATCTGAGTCCGGTGGCCGTGATGGCCCCTGGCGCCGTCGACCACACCTTGCTCGTTGCAACGACGCGCGAGCGCGATTCGCGTCCGGGCACGCTTTTCAATGGCGAAAGAGCCGGCACCGTCGACTACGCCGAGATTACGGTCTCGGTGCCGCCGACTCACAGGGAAAGCGAGATCGAATGGGCGAGTACGCCGCCCGGCGATCCCAACGCCGTTTTCGTCGTACGCAGCGAAGACTATCTCGACGGCGACAAGGCGTTCGTCCAAGCGCTGAACGCCGAACTCGCCAAACGCTCGCCGGGAAAGCGCAAGATTCTCCTATTCATCCACGGCTTCAATACGATGTTCGCCGAGGGGCTCTATCGCCTGACCCAGATAGCCCACGACGCGAAATCCCCGGCGGTCCCGGTGCTGTTCACTTGGGCGTCGCGGGGAAAACCGACGGCCTACGTCTACGACACCAACAGCGCCACCGCGGCGCGCGACGAACTTGAGCATACGCTCCGCCTCCTGCTCGCCAGCAACGCCGAAGAGGTCAACGTGCTCGCCCATTCCATGGGCAACTGGGTCACCGTCGAGGCGTTCCGGCAGATCAAGATCTCGGGCAACCTCGATCAAGTGAGCAAGCTCGGCTATGTGTTCCTGGCGGCGCCCGATATCGACATCGACGTGTTCAAGTCGCAGATGCGGCGCTTCGGCAAGCCGCAGAAGCCGTTCTATATCGTTCTTTCTAAGGACGACAAAGCGCTGTGGCTCTCCAGGACCATCGGCGGCGGCGTTACCCGAGTCGGCGATAACCCCGACACGGCGGAGCTGGCGGCGTTGGGCGCGACCGTGATCGACTTGACCGACGTGAAGGCCAACGATTCCACGAACCACGACAAATTCGATCAGCTCGCCGCCGTCGCGCCGGAACTGCGCAGCGTTCTCGCACAAGGGATCGCCGCAAATCCCCGCGCCGCCGACCTGGGCGGAGGAGTTCCGCAAGGCGCCCTCGGCGCGGTCGTGTCGCTGCCGATTACGCTGATCGGCGCGCCGATCAGGATCATTGCCAATCAGTAGTTCCATGATTGCGCCGAACAACAGCAACAAAGCTAATAAACTGCAAGGCAAAACGATTAAGCCCGCGCGCGAATTCTTCTTCTGCTCCCTGCGCGCAGCTCGCGTGGCACGCTACAAGACTGTGAGGGTCTGAGCTATGACGATTCTGGTTATCTTCGTCGTCATCTTCATATTAATCCTCGCGAGCGGCTATACCGGGCTGCACATGCAAAAGCGGCTGGCGGACGAGCACAAAACGGATCAGTCGCGCGGCGTCGTCGGGCAAGTGGCGGGGCTGGTCAGCCTTCTCCTGGCGCTGGTTCTGGGAACGCTGATCGGCGTCAGTTTTGCCTATTTTTCGACCCAGAAGACCGAATTGGAGGGCTTTTCCGCCCAGATTCTCCGGCTCGATCAGGCGCTGGCGCAATACGGGCCCGAGACCAAGCCGGCGCGAGACAAGCTCAAGGCGGGAATTGTCAAAGGCTATGAGACATTCTGGGGAAGCGGAGAGACCGACCCCAATTTGCTCTCCGCAGCGGTCCCGCTGGCCAGCGCGCAGGCGATGGGCGACTTTCTCGCGACGCTCCAGCCGAAAACGGAGGCGCAGAAGCAGGCTTTGGCGACGGCGAACCAGTACAACAGCATGGTCGAGCAATCGCGACTGCTGATGTCTCTGCAAGTCGCGAGTCCGCCGGTATCGTGGGTGCTCATTGCGATTCTGTTGTTTTGGACGCTCGCGCTGTTTTTTGGCATCGGCCTGTTCGCCGAGAGCAACTCGCTGGTGCTGTCGGCGCTGGCGTTCGGGGCGCTGTCAATCGCCTTCGCGATCTTCCTCATCCTCGAACTTGGCCTGCCTTACACCGGCTTGATGCGGGTGTCGCCCGCCGCGCTTGAGCAGGCGATCGGAATCGTCGACAAGTAGGCGCAAGGAGTCGAACCCTGCAAGTCTCACAAAATCGATTTCCTCGACTGCGCAGCGCGCCTCGAAAGGCGATCCTGCGCGTCCGTGAAGCGCGGATTTCTTGGTCTTTTCATCGACGCATCTTCGGCGCCCAGTTGATCAGGAATGCGCACTATTGGCGCCTCCCTTCCCTACTGGGACCGAGCGGGAAGGCGCGCTTATGCTCGCATTTGACACGTTCCTTGAACCATCAGCGAGCGCCCGCTATTTGCGCACTCCCGCCGTCCACCCGCTCCCATCGCCTCTCCTGCGAGGGAAGAACGAAGGATGTCCTAGGGTACCAGTGCTATTAATAACTTCAATAGGTTAGCGGTGAGTGGCGGTGGAAGCCCTAAACTCGACGCCTCTTAGGGCGCCCTATCGCTCGTGACCTCTGTCTGGGCGACGATCGCGCGTAGGTGCGATCATCATTGTGCTTCGCCATAGCTAGGCGACCTCAGCAAGCATCTCGTCGAGCCAGTCGAGGACGCGCTGGTTGAACCAGGCGCGCGCGCCGGATTCGCAATGTTCCCCGGCTCCTTCCGACGCTTTGAAGGCCAAAAAGATCTTGTCGCAGGTCAGCCGATCGTAGAGGTCGCGCGCGGTCCCGCCGATCTCGTCGTTTTCGGCCGAGCAGATGACGGTCGGACAGCGAATCGCCTCCGGCCGCTCCGACACATAGTCGGCGGTCAGTCTCAGATAGTCGATCGGCGTCTTGAGCCCATGCACGAGCAGGCCGCGCCTCAGCGCCCAGCCCTGCGAGACATGGCGAAGGCGGCGGGAGAGGTCGAATTCGAGAATGCGCGAAACGAGCCCATCGCGATCCATCAGCCGGCGCGCGGCGAAAGGCGGCAGGCGGCGCTTCATCTCCTCGAACAGGGAGAGTTGGCCGGGATCGGCGATCAGCGCGGCGAGGCGCGGCTCGAAGCTCGCCGCGCGGGGCGCGAGATAGCCGCCGAAGCTGATCCCCATCAGTGCGACGCGCCTCCGGTCGACCTCAGGGCGCGTGAACAGATGGTCGACGACCGGGCCGATCACCTTCTCCCAGTCGGGTCGGAACACGAGCCCGTCCTCGAAGATCGCCGCGCCCTGCCCGGGCCCATCGAACACAAGCGCATTGTAGCCGCGCGCAAGCGCCGCCGCGCCGCTGAGCAGGAACGCCTCTTCGGCCGTGCTGTCATAGCCGCCGTTGACGATCAGGGTCTTGCGCGCGGCGCCATCGGCGGCCGCCTTGAAGAAATAGCCGTGCAAAAACTTGCCTTCGTAAGGAATGCGGATCGCCTCGCCAGCAGGGGACATCAGCTTTGCGGCTCGGGTAAAGGCCTCGCGGTGGCGGCGGTAGGCGTCGAGCGCCCGCGCCTCGATTGGCGCCTGGAACAGAAAGGTCCAGGCCGCGCGCCAGTAGTTGGAGGCGCGGAGATAGGCGCCGTGGGCGCTCGCAGAATGGCCAGCGCGCTCGCTGCGTTCGGCCGCCTCGAACAGCCGCGAGGCGAAGCCCGACCACGCCGCGAACCAGCGCTCCGGGTCGGCTCCGCCGATCTGACGGGCGACCTCCAGGCATTCGGCGATCTCTGCGCCGCAGTAGCTCGCGTGTCCCGCCGCCCTCAGCCATTGCGCCTCGAACAGCTCGTCCTTGAAAATTGGCATGGCCTTGCCCAGCGGGTCGATGTCGTCCACCGGCCGCTCGCGGTTCTGTCTGCCGGCTTCGCCACGGTCGCTGAGACCGGCGTCCATCGCCATGTGCGTCGCGGTGTCCAGTCGGTCAGGCTTGCCGGGAACTATACCCAAGATCGCATCGCTGATCGATCGCAGCCACGCCAGCCTCGGAGTCATCTCAGGCGCCCTCAAATCCGCGCCCAAGTGCCGCGGCCCCAATCTCCGGCGGCCGCTTCATTACCACGAAGCCGGCGCGATCGAGATACTCAACAAGCCTTTTAACGACGATCTCGGCCATGATCTCGTCGGCGTTGTGGACGCGCTTGCGGCCCTGTAAGCGCAAGGCGAACGCGAGCGCGTCCGCGAGGTCGGAATTGTCGGCGGGAGCGCAGCGTAGCGCGATGCAAGGCCATCGCTACGTTGAGGCTGTTGCCTTCGCCGGCGCATCAAGCGCTTCGCTTTTGAGCGGCGGCAGGCCGCGCTTCGCCCGCTGGGCATCCCGAGTCCTTGACGTGTACGCGCGGAGGTGGGGAACGCCACCGTAGCCATGGTCGAACAGGAACGCCCGGCTCTCGGCCAGCATGTCGTCCGTCGCGTCGAGCCATTGCAAGCGGGCCTTGTGTGCCGTCTCCAGCGGGACGGTCGGGTGAATTGGGGGCGCATAGCCTTGTGACGTCCACCACGCGCGGGCCGCCTCGTCGTTTGGGTTGCGGAACAGGGCTTCGAGCGCAGCCAGATAATCGTTCACGGTCTGCTCCATCAGGTCCGTTTCAACCCGCTGCCGCGCCATCCGCTGCGCCTCGGCGACCTGAGCCGCGACGGTGCTTTGTACATCATGAGCTTATCGGATGCTTGCGCCCCGGTACCGTCATCCGATGACAGAATCCAGACGACCCGCACCAGGCGCAATGGCGATACGACGGTGGACACCAGCCGGATCGGGGATGGGGGCGAAGCCTTTGATGTCGTCGGCGTTGTGGACCCGCTTGCAGCCTTGGAAGCGCAGCGCGAAGGCGAGCGCG
>NZ_JBKQOU010000134.1:0-2914 GCF_052145335.1 Rhodoblastus sp. | reverse complement strand
CAGAAAGCCCGTTATCGCTTCGCGCATCGTCGGTTCCCTGCAGATTGCCGTGTCACGTCACGATATAACAGCGCGGGCAGTCCTTTGTTCACCCGCCGAAGAGGAAACCCATAGAGGAAACCAATGGCCAAAAGTGCGTCAAAAACCGTGAAAAAAAGCATGCAGTCGCCGCGCCTCCCCGAACTGTCGCCGGAGACATTCACGCCCGCGCAAAAGGCGCTGACGGAGGCCATTGCGTCGGGCCCGCGCGGCGTGTTCAAACTGTCGGGCCCGTTCGGGGTCTATCTGCATTCGCCCTCGTTCGGCGGGTGAACAAAGGACTGCCCGCGCTGTTATATCGTGACGTGACACGGCAATCTGCAGGGAACCGACGATGCGCGAAGCGATAACGGGCTTTCTGCCAACTGTCAAGCGGTGTGGACCATGAGCAATCGATCGAAGCGGAGTTTTTTGCGGCTCGCGCTCGCGAGCCTGGCCGGCTGGCCGTTGTGGCCAAAGCGATCTTCGGCGCAGCGCGGCGGCAAGATGTCCAAGCAGCAGGCCGGATATCAGGACAGTCCGAAGGGCATTCAAATGTGCGCGACGTGCTCGCTGTTCGACGAGCCGAAAGCCTGCAAAGTCGTCGAGGGCGAGATCAGTCCGGACGGCTGGTGCAAAGCCTATGCGATGACGGACTAGGGTTTAGGACTCGCGCCGCAATGGCCTTCGCCGGGCGGGCGCGAACTGCTACGATGCAGTTTGCGAAACCCGCGATAGACGGGGCGACATCGAGGACGACAGGGCAAGGAGAGCGCCATGGGATTTCTGAGCGACGACGACCGCGAGATGCTGACACCTTCGGAACTGTTGCCCTATGACACGCCGATCCCGACGCAGATCGTCTCGAGCGATGAGTTCTATCCCTATCCGCAAACCGAGAAGCAGCGCGAATTGCAGGCGCGGCTCCTCGATCTCGCCGACGGGTTAGCCAAGAAGCAGGGCGTCTCGCGCCGCCGCTTCTTCCAGACCGCGGCCGGTATGGCGGCATCCTATGTCGCGATGAACGAGACTTTCGGCAATTTCTTCGACGCGACGCATGCCGAAGCCGCCACGCCCGCCATGGCGGATGAGCGCGCCGATTCGCTCAAAGACCAGTTCATCATGGACATGCACACGCATTTCCTGCGCGACGACACCCGCATCAAGAATTTCGTCGCCATGCGCGCCGCGGTCGGCAAAGCCGGCTGGAACAAGGATCTCGCCGGCAAGGAACAGACCATCGACGATCTGAAATACGACAATTACGTCAAGGAGATTTTCCTCGATAGCGACAGCAAGATCGTCCTGATCTCGTCGGCGCCGTCGGACATCGAGCAGGACTGGTTCCTCACCAACGAGCAGATGGCGCAAGCGCGCGACAAGGTGAACGCGCGCTTCGGCGCGCGGCGGCTGTTTTCGCACGCCATCTTCACGCCGGGCCAGCCCGGCTGGCTCGACAAGGTCGATGCCGCGCTCGCGCTCAAGCCGGAATCGATGAAGGGCTATACGATCGGCGACAACACCCATAAAGACACCAGCCGCTATCCGTGGCGCATGGACGACGAGAAAGTCGCCTATCTCGGCTACGAGAAATTTGTCAAAGCCGGCATCAAGAATGTCTGCGTGCACAAGGGCCTGTTCGCGCCGCCGCTCGACCGCCAGTTTCCCAATCTGCGCGGCTTTGTCGACGCGAGCGACGTCGGCCAGGCGGCGAAAGACTGGCCGCAGCTCAACTTCATCATCTATCACGGCGCCTATCGCCATGTCGGTGGCGATCCGAAAGTGGCGCTGGCGGAGTTCGAGCGCACCGGCCGCATCTCCTGGACCAGCGACCTCGCCGATATCCCCGCGCAATACGATGTCACCAATGTCTATGCCGATGTCGGGCAGCTTTTCGCCATGACCTTGGTCGCGGAGCCCAAGGTCACGGCGGCCTTGATGGGCACCATGATCAAGAAAATGGGAGCCGATCATGTCTGCTGGGGCACCGACGCAGTATGGACCGGCTCGCCGCAATGGCAGATTGAAGGGCTGCGGCGCCTCGAGATCCCTGAAGACATGCAGAAGCAATACGGCTTCGCCCCGCTCGGCCCCGCCACCGGGCCGGTCAAGAGCGCGATCTTCGGCGGCAACAATGCCAGGCTCTACGGCGTCGAGCCGAAAAAGGCCGAACTCGAGTTCAAGAACGACAAGCTCACGGCGCTGAAGGCTAAATACGACAAGGCCGGCCGCGAGCCGAACAATCTGCGCTACGGCTATGTCGCCGAGCCGATCGCGGATTTCTCGGTATTCGGCTGACGATCCACAACGCTGTCGGCGCGTCCGGGCTCTTCCCGGACGCGGCCTCCATCCGGGCGCCGTTCGGTGCGGAACGCCAATTCTCCCGCCCGCCGGCCGTTTCGCGGTATAGTTCCGACAAGATTCGCGCACGCTGGAGCGGCGATCATGATCCGACCGTCAACACGTATAGTCGCGGCAATTTTGGCCTGTTCGATAGCTTCCGCAGCTGGGGCGGCGGCGACCCAGTTCTCCTGCACTGGCGTCAAGATCGAGCCGGTGTCGCTCAAGCAAACGCCCATGACGGTGAAATTGAATCTGGTTTCCGCGCACAAGATCGCGCTCGATCTCGGCAGCGGCGATGTCAAAAGCGCCGTGACGAGCGACGATCAGATCACGCTCCGATTCCGAGCCAAGGATTTCACCGGCGAGTTCTTTCACTACACCAACGATCTGTTTCTGATCTATCGCTCCGGGCACTTGGCCAAGCTCGCCTGTACGCCCGCGCAATAGGGCGCGTCGCCAGATCGAATACACCATTACCGCGTTCGGCGAAGTAATCTGTTGCAAACGCGACGATCGTGGGCCTAGAGATGATCCGGAAAAGTGGAATCCGGTT
>NZ_JBKQOU010000133.1:0-11099 GCF_052145335.1 Rhodoblastus sp. | reverse complement strand
GCGCGAGAGCTTCGGCGACGCCGATATCCGCGTCAGATTTTCGAAAGCTTGCGCTCGCGTTTCGCCAGAGTGCGCAAACGAAGGGCGTTAAGCTTGATGAAGCCGGCTGCGTCCCGATGATCATATGCAACGGCCCCTTCCTCGAAGGTCACCAGTTCCTGATCGTAAAGCGAGTAGGGACTTTCACGACCCACCACTGCCACATTGCCTTTGTAGAGCTTCACCCGAACCCGTCCCGATACTTTTTCCTGGCTCTTGTCGATCAGGCCTTGCAACAATTCGCGTTCAGGCGAGAACCAGAAGCCGTTGTAGATGAGCTCGGCATATTTGGGCATGAGCTCATCCTTGAGGTGAGCGGCGCCCCGGTCGAGGGTGATCGACTCGATGCCACGATGGCCGAAATAAAGGATCGTGCCCCCGGGCGTTTCATACATGCCGCGCGACTTCATGCCGACGAAGCGGTTTTCGACCAGATCAAGCCGGCCGACGCCGTTTTCCCCGCCAAGTTCGTTAAGTCTGGTCAGCAGCATCGCTGGGGAAAGCTTTTCACCGTCAATGGCGATCGGATCGCCCTTTTCGAAGTCGATGGAGATGTAAGTCGGCTTGTCGGGCGCCCGCTCGGGATCGACCGTGCGCGAATAGACATAATCAGGCGTTTCCTGCGCCGGATCTTCTAGAACTTTGCCTTCGGAAGAGGTGTGCAGAAGATTGGCGTCGGTCGAGAAGGGCGATTCCCCGCGTTTGTCCTTGGCAATCGGAATCTGATGTTTTTCGGCGAATTCGATCAAGGCCGTGCGGGAGGCCAGATCCCATTCGCGCCAAGGAGCGATGACCTTGATATCGGGCTCCAAAGCGTAATAGGAAAGCTCGAACCGGACTTGGTCGTTGCCCTTGCCCGTCGCGCCGTGACAGACGGCATCAGCTCCAACCTTGCGTGCGATTTCGATCTGGCGTTTTGAAATCAGCGGGCGCGCGATCGAAGTGCCGAGAAGGTAAAGCCCCTCATATTGGGCGTTGGCGCGAAACATCGGAAAGACGTAATCGCGAACGAATTCCTCGCGCAGATCCTCGATGAAAATATTTTCAGGCTTGATACCCAGCATTTCCGCCTTCTTCCGGGCCGGCTCCAATTCCTCGCCCTGACCGAGGTCGGCGGTGAAGGTTACGACCTCGCAGCCATAAGTCGTTTGCAGCCATTTGAGGATGATGGAAGTGTCCAGGCCGCCAGAATAAGCGAGGACGACACGTTTGATATCTTTGTCGGGTTTCGTCATGGAGCCAATGATCCGCGAGAAAAAAGCGGCGCGACTATAGGCGCGCCTGCGCTGCGCGCAACCCCGTCGCTCAAAGCGCCGGAATCACATGAAAAATCACGCCTCAGCGTTGAAAGCCGCGAGCGCGGCCATATTGACGATGTCGGAATCCTTGCTGCCAAGCTGGACCACTTGCACCGATTTGTCGAAACCTACGAGCATCGGTCCTATGACCGTCGCACCGCCAAGTTCGAGAAGCATTTTGGTCGAAATCGAAGCTGCGTGAAAAGCCGGCATTATCAGGACATTGGCGGTGTCGGTCAGGCGGCAGAAAGGATAGAGCGCCATGGCCTCCTTGTTGAGCGCCACGTCGGCGGCCATTTCGCCATCATATTCGAAATCGACATGGCGTTCGTCGAGAAGGCGAACGGCTTCTTTTACGCGGGTTGAACGTTCACCTGGCGGGTGGCCGAAATTTGAAAAAGCCAGTAGTGCGACCCGCGGCTCATAGCCGAGGCGGCGGGCGAAGCCAGCGGCTTCTATAGCTATGTCAGCAAGATCGTCGGCCTCGGGCATTTCGGTAATCGCCGTATCGGCGACGATGATCGGGCGACCTCGCGCCAAAATCAGTGAGACTCCAATCAGCCGATGGCCGGGCTTTGGATCGATCACCCGTTGAACTTCTTCGAGCGTGATCGAAAAGTTGCGGGTGACGCCTGTCACCATGGCGTCGGCGTCGCCGGTGGCGACCATGGCCGCAGCATAATGATTGCGGTCGTTATTGATGATGCGCTGACAGTCGCGAACAAGGAAGCCCTTGCGCTGCAAGCGTTCGTAAAGCATTTGCGAATAGGCGGCGGTGCGCTGGGAAATCCGTGCGTTTTGGATTTCGATGAGCTTTTCGTCGAGTTCGAGGCCGGCGCGCTCGGCCACCTCGGCCACGCGCTCTTCTCGCCCTACCAGAATCGCCGATCCCAATCCCTGGCCAACGAAGGTGATGGCGGCGCGAATGACCTGCTCTTCTTCACCTTCCGCGAAAACCACGCGTTTGGGATTGCGCTTCACCCGGTCCATGATCGATTGCATCAGTCCAGCGACAGGATCGCGCCGCGCCGAAAGCTCGGCGCGATAGGCCCCCATATCGATGATCGGTTTGCGCGCCACACCCGTATCCATGGCGGCCTGTGCGATGGCGGGCGGCACGATGGAAATGAGCCGCGGGTCAAAGGGCACCGGAATGAGATAATCACGGCCAAATCGCGGGCGTTCGCCCTGATAGGCGCGGGCGACGTCATCCGGGACGTCCTCGCGCGCAAGTTGGGCGAGGGCGTTCACCGCGGCAATTTTCATCTCCATATTGATCGTCTTGGCGCGTACATCGAGCGCGCCACGAAATATGTAAGGAAAGCCGAGGACATTATTGACCTGGTTGGGATAATCAGATCGGCCGGTCGCGACGATGGCGTCGGGGCGCACGGCGTGAACGTCCTCCGGCGTGATTTCGGGATCGGGATTGGCCATGGCGAAGATGATCGGGTTTGCGGCCATGGACTTGACCATGGACTGAGTCAAAGCGCCCTTCGCGGAAAGGCCAAAGAAAATATCGGCGTCGACCATGGCTTCGGCGAGCGTGCGCTTGTCGGTGATGACAGCGTGGGCCGACTTCCACTGGTTCATGCCTGAGGTGCGGCCTCGATAAACAACGCCTTTGGTATCGCAGAGGGTGACGTTTTCGGGCGCGAAGCCGATGGCCTTGATCAGATCGAGGCAGGCTATGCCAGCGGCTCCGGCGCCATTGCAGACGAGTTTTGTCTTCCGAATATCGCGGCCGGTGAGATGTATCGCATTGATCATGCCGGCGGCGGCGATTATGGCGGTGCCGTGCTGGTCATCGTGAAAGACCGGAATGTCCATCAATTCGCGCAAACGCTCCTCAATGATAAAACATTCCGGCGCCTTGATGTCTTCGAGATTGATCCCGCCGAAGGTCGGCCCCAGAAAACGAACGGCGTTGATGAACTCGTCCGGGTCTTCAGTCCCCACCTCGAGATCGATGGAATCGACGTCGGCGAAACGCTTGAACAGGACGGATTTGCCCTCCATCACCGGTTTGGAGGCCAGCGCTCCGAGATTGCCCAGGCCCAAAATAGCGGTGCCGTTGGTGATTACCGCGACGAGATTGCCTTTGACCGTGTAGTCGTAGGCCTTCGAGGGATCTTCAGCGATGGCGAGAACCGGCACGGCGACCCCTGGCGAATAAGCCAGCGAAAGATCGCGCTGTGTCGCCATCGGTTTGGTCGGCGTGATCTGGAATTTGCCGGGTCTTCCCCGGGAATGGAATTGCAGCGCTTCCTGATCCGTGAATGTCGGCCGCTTGCCGCGGCTCGGTTTGGTGTCGGGCATGAATGTTAATCTCTGTTCGGCTCGGACGGAGCGGCGAACTTATGCGCGCCGGGCGACGATTCACAAGCAATCCTTTCGATAATCGCAATTTTTTTGATTGGTGCGCCCGTCTTATCCGAATGGCGTTGGAAAAACCGTCGGGATTGAGCGAACCGGGATGCGGAGCAGGCTTAGCTTTGCTAGCTTTGCTCTCAAATTGAGTATTGAGGAAACGATGAGCGACATGGACCGGCCTTGCATTCGGATCAATACGTCGGGAGCGGAGGCGAGTGCGGAGCAGGCCGGATCTGACGACGCGAACGTGGCTGAAAAAGAGAGCCCCGTCCCGTCGAAAGGGAAAGAATTGGAAAAGCAAAAGCCGGACTTGAGTGATCGCGTCACACCGATGATGGCGCAATATCTTGAGATCAAGACCGCCAATCCCCTGTGCCTTCTTTTTTACAGGATGGGCGATTTCTATGAACTTTTTTTCGAAGACGCCGAAATCGCTTCGCGCACCCTTGGCATTGTCCTTACTAAACGCGGAAAACATCTCGGCCAAGACATTCCCATGTGTGGTGTTCCCATCGAGAGGTCGGATGACTATCTGCAAAGGTTGATCGCGGCCGGTCATCGCGTCGCCGTCTGCGAACAGATGGAAGACCCCGCCGAAGCAAGAAAACGCGGGGCAAAATCGGTGGTCCGCCGCGATGTCGTTCGACTGGTCACACCGGGAACCTTGACGGAAGAACGACTGTTAGAGCCTGGTCGCGCTAATCTTTTCGTCGCGCTTTCCCGCCAGCGCTTGAGTGAAACCAGTTGGCTTTTTGGTTTGGCGGCGGTCGATATATCCACCGGCGCCTTCGAAGTCTTTGAGACGGACTTTCTAGGCCTCGCCGCCTTACTGGCGCGGTTGGAGCCGCGCGAAATCGTCGCCAACGATGCTTTGCTTGCCGATGAAGCCCTTCAACGGCTTTTGCGCGACACGGGCGCGCCGGTTGCGCCTTTGGGGCGAGCGACAGGCGAGGGCGCCATCTCGGAACGTCGGCTGCTGGAGTTTTATGGCGTAGCGACGCTCGAAGGCTTCGGTCCACTAACCCGCGCCGAAATCAATGCCGCCAGCCTTGCCGTCGCCTACGTCGAGCGGACGCAATTTTCTTCACGCCCTCGTTTGTCGCGTCCCAGTCGAGCGCAAAATAGTGAGAGCCTTGAAATCGACGCCGCGACTCGCGCTAATCTTGAACTGGTGCGCACGCTTTCAGGCCAGCGTAGCGGCTCGCTCGTATCGGTTCTGGATCGCACGGCAACGCCTGCCGGCGCCCGGCTCTTGGCGGATTGGCTGGCCGCGCCTTTGCGCGATTGCGCGAAAATCGTGGCCCGGCAGGATGCCGTCGCATTTTTTATCGAGGATCCGCTGCTACGAAAGGATATTAGGCAAAGTCTAAAGGGCGTTCCGGACATGATGCGAGCCTTGGGGCGTCTCGCATTGGAACGGGGCGGTCCGCGCGACCTCGCTGCTCTGCGCGACGGGCTCATGGCGGCGCGCGCGTGCGGCTTCCAATTGCAGGCGAAGAATCCGCCCTACCTTCTCGCTAAGGCGGCGGCCTTTCAAGCAGGCGTCGATCTGACCCTGCCGCAAAATCTTGGAGCCGCTCTGGCCGACGAATTGCCGCTCGATCGACGCGACGGAAATTACATCCGTGCGGCTTTTGATCCGCGGCTGGATGAAATCCGAGCCCTGCGTGATGAAAGCCGTCGCATCGTGGCGGCTTTGCAGGGACGTTACTGCGAGCTTGCGGAGACGCGTCAACTCAAGATCAAGCACAATAATTTCCTCGGCTATTTCATCGAAGTTTCGCAGGTGCAAGGCGAGCGGCTGCTGCGGCCGCCCTTCAACGCCACATTCATTCACCGGCAGACCATGGCCGGCGCCATGCGCTTCTCGACGTCGGAACTGGCCGAACTGGCGGGAAGGATCGCCAATGCCGGCGACGAAGCGCTGGCTTTGGAGCGGACCGTATTCGATGAATTAGCCGCGCAATCGCAAGGCCGCGCGGTGGAAATAGAAGCCGTGGCCAA
This sequence comes from Rhodoblastus sp., assembly GCF_052145335.1. Taxonomy (GTDB): domain Bacteria; phylum Pseudomonadota; class Alphaproteobacteria; order Rhizobiales; family Beijerinckiaceae; genus Rhodoblastus. The sequence goes on along the minus strand of NZ_JBKQOU010000133.1, from coordinate 5,385 downwards.
GGCTCTCGCGGCGGTGGATGTTCTCGCCGCGCTCGCTGAAATCGCCGCGGACGCGAACTGGGTCCGTCCCAAGGTCGATGACAGCCTCGATTTCGAGATCGTCGGCGGACGACATCCCGTTGTCGAAGAGGCTTTGCGTTCGCGCGGAGAGCCCTTTGTGCCCAACGATTGCGATCTGACCGGAAAGATCGGCAAGAATTGTTCCGAATCGGGCGGCAGGATCGCCGTCGTCACCGGACCGAACATGGCCGGCAAATCAACTTTTCTGCGCCAGAACGCCTTGATCGCGGTGCTTGCGCAGATAGGATCCTTTGTCCCTGCGACGAAGGCGCATATTGGCGTGGTCGATCGGCTTTTTTCGCGTGTTGGCGCGTCGGACGATCTGGCGCGCGGACGGTCGACTTTCATGGTCGAAATGGTCGAAACGGCTGCAATCCTTAATCAGGCCAGCGAAAAATCCTTGGTCATCCTTGACGAGATCGGGCGCGGCACAGCGACCTATGATGGGCTTTCGATCGCTTGGGCGGTCATGGAACATCTGCATGAAGCCAATCGCGCCCGGGCGCTTTTCGCCACTCATTTTCACGAATTGACCCATTTGGGGCAGCGCCTGCCGCGCCTCGCCAATCTCTGCATGCGCGTGACGGATTGGAATGGCGAAGTCGTTTTTTTGCATGAAGTGGCGAAAGGCGCCGCCGATCGTTCCTATGGCGTGCAAGTAGCGCGCCTTGCGGGACTGCCGGCGAAAGTGGTCGAACGAGCCCGTCATATTCTGGCCGAACTGGAGCAAACGGATCGTCGCGCGCCGGTCGCGCGGCTCGTCGCCGACCTGCCGCTTTTCGCCATCTTGGAATCGCAGTCCGCCGCGCCGGCGAAAGGCGACCCGCTTCGCACCGCTCTTGATGCGCTGAATCCTGACGAAATGACGCCGCGCGCGGCGTTGGATGCGCTCTATGCCCTGAAAAAAGCCGCTGACTCCTGAGAGTTAGCGGCTAGCGTTTAATTCGGGTTTTCGAGGCTGAACATTTCCGCTTTTTCGTCATAGGCGAAAAGTTCGGCGTAACGCGCCCAGGAGATCACGGTTTCCAAAGTCTCTTCGGCATAATCTTCCGACATGTAATCTTCGAGTTCATTGCGGAAACGCGCGGCGGGCGCCGAATGGTTCGGACGGTCGTCGAGGACGCGCCGAATCAGGCTGATGATCGGCACGTAATTGATGAGATGTTGTGAAAACAGCTTTTTGCGCGCATCCGTGTCGAGATCGGCAAAGGCCCGACCGGCGTCGGAGAGGAGGAAGTCACCCTCCGTCAACATGCCGAAGCGCAGGAGCTGCAAGGCTTCGGCCAAGTGGAACAGCTCGTCAGCCTCCATGTTCAGTCGATCGGCCAGAACTGGCAAGTCCGCGCGACCGTTGAACGGCGCCGCGGCCACGGCTTCGATCAGGCCGGAGAGAATGTTGGTGGAAACGGGATGCAGCACCATTCCGACGCCCGTGCCAGGAATACCCTCGATGCTCGAAGAACGTGGCTCGGCCCTTTGCGTCATGCGCGCATAGATGCTGTCGACCAATTGCCGGAATGGCGGGTCCAGACGCTTGCGCGGATGTTGGAGATCGACCTTGATTTCTGCGGCGATGCGACCGGGATTTGAAGAAAACACGAGGATTCGGTCGCACATCAGCACCGCCTCTTCGATATTGTGCGTGACCATCAGCACGGACTTCATCGGGAGACGGCCTTCCACCCATAGGTCGATGATATCGGTGCGCAAGGTTTCGGCGGTGAGAACGTCCAAAGCCGAAAACGGCTCGTCCATCAACAACAGATCGGGATGGACGACGAGAGCGCGGGCGAAGCCGACGCGCTGGCGCATGCCGCCAGACAATTCCTTGGGATAGGCCGACTCGAAACCATCGAGGCCGATCAAATCGATCGCGGCGAGGGCGCGTTTGCGTTGCTCCGGTTTGGCGACGCCGAGAGCGTCAAGGCCGAGCTCCACATTCTCCAGCACCGTCAGCCAGGGGAAGAGCGCGAAGGATTGGAAAACCATGGCTATGCCACGCGGGGGTCCGTCAATGGCTTCGCCGCGGCAGGAGACGGCGCCGGAGGTGGGTTTGACCAGACCCGCGATAATACGCAAGAGCGTTGATTTTCCCGAGCCGGAACGCCCGAGCAAACCGACGATCTCGCCCGCCTTGATGGTGAGATCGACCTTTTCCAAAACCACCAGTTCGTCGCCATTGGCTTTGGCGAAGCTTCGGTTCACGTTTTTCAGGTCGATTAGCGCCGCATCGGCGTTGGTGTTGACGACATCGAGCATGACAATCTCCAAAGCCTTTGCTCAACCCAGGCGCAGGCGGTTTTCGGCGAAAGCATAAAGGGGACGCCACAGCAAACGATTGAACAGCGTGACGTAGATGGACATGACTGCGATGCCCAGAATAACCCGTTGGAAATCACCGGCTTCAGTAGCCTTGGCGATGTAGGAACCGAGCCCCACCGCATTGAGTTTCGTATCGCCCCAGCTCGCGACTTCCGCGACGATAGCCGCGTTCCATGAGCCGCCGGAAGCCGTGATCGCTCCGGTGATGTAATAAGGAAAGATTCCCGGCAGGATGACATACCGCCACCATTTCCAGCCAGAAAGATGAAAGCTCTTCGCCGCTTCCTTCAAATCGCCTGGAAAAGCGGTGGCGCCGGCGATGACGTTGAACAAAATATACCATTGCGTGCCCAGAACCATTAGCGGACTGAGCCAGATGTTGGCGTCGAGACCATAATGGACGATCAAGACCACGGCAGCCGGGAAAAGGATGTTGGCCGGAAAGGCGGCCATGAATTGCGCAATCGGCTGGATTTTTTCAGCGACCGAAGGCCGCAAGCCGATCCAAACGCCGATAGGCACCCAGATCAGAGAAGCCAGAGCGATCAGAATCGTGACACGAATCAACGTGTACAGTCCATCGATGACGGCGGTCTCAACATCAGACCAGTTCAATGACGAGGCGATAAACTGGACGACCATCCAGCCGAGCGAAGTGGCGCCGAAGAAAATGATGGCGATCCAAACCGCATCGATCGCCCGGCTCGGCACAATGATCGGAAATTTGATCCGTGAAAAATCGGGAAGTGGCAAACGAATGCGTGTCGTAGATTCGATGGCGCCGGATAATTCTGTCGCCAGTGTTCTGAGAAATCGCGTCTGACGAAAAATATCGAGTAGCCAGGAGGTTGGCACTTCCGCAGAGGCGGTCTGTTCGAACCGGAATTTGTCGGCCCAGGCCACAATAGGGCGAAACAGCAGCTGGTCGTATATGATGATCACGACGAGCATGGCGAGAACAGCATAACCCACGGCCGGAAGGTTCTGCTCCTTGATCGCGGTCGCCACATACGCGCCAACTCCCGGCAAGGTAACCGTGGTGTCGCCAACCGTATTCGCTTCCGACGCGACGACGAAGAACCAGCCGCCTGACATGGACATCATCGTGTTCCAGACCAGGCCAGGCATGGCGAACGGCACGTCCAGACGCCAGAAACGCCGCCACCAGGACAGGTGAAAGCTTTGCGTCGCCTCTTCCAGATCCTTGGGCACGTTGCGAAGCGACTGGTACATGCTAAAAGTCATGTTCCAGGCTTGGCTGGTGAAAATAGCAAAGACGGAAGCCAGTTCCGCGCCAATCACCCGGCCGGGGAACAGATTCATGAAAAAGACCACGGTAAAGGTCAAAAAGCCGAGAATCGGCACCGATTGAAGAATGTCGAGCACCGGAATGAGAACCATTTCCGCCCGGCGGCTTTTGGCGGCGATGGTTGCATAAACAAAGGTGAATAGTAGCGAAGCGACGATCGCCGCCAACATTCTCAATGTCGTGCGCAAGGCATATTCGGGCAAATGTCGGGGATCGAGTGAGATCGGCGTCGAATCGAGAACCGTCAACGGCACGTTGGCCTGATGCGCGCCATAGGTTACTATGACCAGGACCCCGATTACCAGCGCTAGCGCCGCAAGGTCGAAGAGATTGGGGGCGAAAGCTCGGCCCAGAGCGGTTGGCGGCGCGCGGTTCAGCACTGGCGCTTTTCCTTACATTCAAGAGCGGGGCTGGTGAGGACGAGATCGCGGTGGAAGCTGTTTGCGGAACCCGCCAGTGTTCGTTATCCCATCGTTCATGACAAAAATTTGACATTTTTGTCACTGGGGCGGCTACGGGCCGACCGGCGGCAGGCGCCTCGGTTATTTCAATGGTTTTCGGCGAGTTTTTCCGCAAAATAGGCGATGGTTTTAGAATAAACCGCGGATTTGTTCCAGGCTTGTATGGCCTCCATATTCGCGGTTCCCTCCCCCCATGGCTGGCCTCTTTGCCAACCGTAATGCTGGAGGAAGTTCGCGGTCGAAGCCAAGACGTCGGCTTTGTCATGGATGAGATCGCGAGTGCCGTCGCCGTCGAAATCCACCGCGAATTTCAAATAGGACGAAGGCATGAACTGCGTTTGCCCGATTTCGCCCGCCCATGCGCCGCGCGCGGTTTGCGGATTGATGTCTCCGCGCTGCACGAGCTTGAGCGCGTCGATCAATTCGCCTCGAAACTCAGCGGACCGCCTGCAATCCCAAGCGAGGGTCGCCAGAGATTCGATGGTCGGGAAATTGCCCATATAGGCGCCGAAATCCGTTTCGAGGCCCCAGATGGCCACGAGGACCGGACCGGGCACACCATATTGCTGTTCGATTTTTGAAAACAGCTCCGCGTTCTGGTTGAGAAGTTTCGCCCCTTTGTGGAGACGGAAGGAATTGACCATCCGAGCCGAAAATTCTTCGAATGATTGATGAAAAACCTTCTGGCCGCGATCGTGTGAAATGACCGACCGGTTGTAAGTGACGCCATTGAGACCCGCATCGATCGCGCTTTCCGATACGCCGGCCGTAACGGCCTCTTGTCGAATATTGCTCAAGAAATCTGCAAATCCTTCCGCGTCGTGACCGCATTCGGCCGCACGGGCGGGAAGAGCGGCGAGCGCAGCCAAAAACCCAAAAGCGACGAAAGTATTTTTGGCTCGACGTGAAAAAGCAGAAACCCAGGCGGTCATTGGCGTTCTCAAATGGTGGCGTTCTCGTTTTTATCCTAACGATCCATCTCGCGGCGCGAAACCGTTTCGTGATGCAAAACGAACCGGAAAACATGTTCATTAAATGTTCTTGCCAAGGTTGGGCAATTATGTAGTTTACGCACCATGGCGAATCGGGGTAGGGTGGAACGGTCGGGTAAGCGTCCGGTGACGGTGCCTTTGGGTTTGCCGGGCTTTGGCTGAAGTTACGACGTTAATTCCGTGATTAATGACGTGACGAGCGATTTGATGGCGCGGGTTGAGATTTTTTCGGGACGAGAAC
>NZ_JBKQOU010000132.1:0-5835 GCF_052145335.1 Rhodoblastus sp. | reverse complement strand
GGAGAGGACATCGGCCAGCCAGGCCTGCGGGTCGACGCCGTTCATCTTGCACGTGATAATGAGGCTGTACATCGCCGCTGCGCGCTCGCCCCCACGATCCGAACCGCAGAACAGCCACGACTTTCTTCCTTGGGCGATGCCGCGCAGGCCACGCTCGGCGGCATTGTTGGAAAGGCAAACACGGCCATCGTTCAGAAAAAGCGTGAAGGCTGCCCAACGCTTGAGAATGTAATTGATCGCCTTGACCAGATCATGCCCGCGCGACAGTCTGGCGGCTTGCTCGCGCATATAGACCTGGAGATCCTCGACCAGCGGCCGGCTTAGTCTAGAACCAGAATTCGGCTGGGTCCGAACAGGGCGTAAGCCAACAAGGGAACTATGGTGGCGTAAAGGCCATAAATGCCAGGCAGTCCAGACGCCACGGCATAGGCGATGCCAACAGGGGCCAGCATGGTCGCCAGGACCAGTCCGGCGACGACGTCATGGGCGAGCCACGAGGCCTGATATTCGCGGAGAACGAGAAGCCCAGGCGCCCACCGCATCCAGCCGGCTTGTTTTGGCATAATCAGAACATTGTAGCGCCTGACCACTGGATGATTAAGCGGCCGGGACATCTCGTCAACGCCGACCTCTCCTCAGCATCGCGATTCGTCTCAAAAACTCCGCCAACGGACAGGCCGCTTCACATCCAACTCAACGTCATGCCGATGTCTCCCGGCATTCCGTCCGGATAGTCGACGACCTGGAATCGCAGCTTGTAGCCGCGCTGCTGCAGGTGTTTTTTCCAGAAGTCATAGATCTCCTTCGGCAATCCGGTGAGCGTGTTTTCCCAACCCGGCTCGGTCTGATTTATCGCGCGGCCCCGATCGGTGAACAGTTCCTTCGGTACTTTGCCAAGGAAGACCTCGGTCATGCCATTGCTCACGGCGCGCTGGATGATGCCCGCCGCGCGCTTCATCCTTTCTTCGTCCGAAACGCCCGACGGCTTTGCGAACTTGTCCATTAGCGCCTTTTTTTCGGCTTCTGCCGCCGCCCTCTGGCGCATATAGGCGGAGGCCTTTTCAGCCTCGGCCAGGGCGATGGTTTTCATGCAATCCTGTGCTGAAGGCAGGAGATCGTCAATATTGGCCATTGTTTCCTCCCAACACTATATTTGCCAGACTTTGACTTATATTACCAAATTAAGCATTGACCTGGTTCAACGTAATCACGCCCGAGACCGAGAAAGCTTATTTTTTTCCCGGCGCTGTCTTCACGGGCTCATTCGGCTGGCGCCTTATGCTCCGGCTCAATCGCGTCGATCTTGGCAGCATCCGCGTCGGGCTTGGGGCTTGGCCGCGAGCCGGGCCTCAGTTTTTCGCGGATCGCCTGGAACACCACATAAAGTGGCGGGATGGCGAAAATGCCGACGAAGGACGCGAGGATCATGCCGCCGAACACGGGCGTGCCGACGTCGCGCCGCGCCAGCTGCGAGGCGCCGGTGGCGACGACCAGCGGATAAAGCCCGAGGATGAAGGCGAAGGAGGTCATCATCACCGGACGGAAGCGCAGGCGCGCGCCCTCCGCCGCCGCTTCCAGCAAAGGCACGCCCTGTTCGCGCTTTTCCTTGGCGAATTCGACGATCAGAATGCCGTTCTTGGCGGCGAGGCCGATCAGCACCACCATGCCGATCTGGGCGTAGAGATCGAGGGTCAGATGCGCCAACACCATGGCGGCGTAGGAGCCGAGCACGGCGATGGCGACCGACAGCAGCACCGGAACCGGGATCGACCAGCTTTCGTATAGCGCCACCAGAAAGAGATAGGCGAACAGCAAGGCGAAGCCGAGGATCACCGCCGTCTTGCCTTCGGCCTTTTTCTCCTGGAAGGCGGTGTCGGTCCATTCTCCGGCATAGCCCGGCGGCAGGCTGCGCGCCGCCACCTCCTGCATGGCGTTAAGCGCCTGACCCGACGAAACCCCGGCCGCCGGCGAGCCTTGGATCGTCACCGCGCGCAGGTTATTGTAGCGGATCAGCGCCGATGGGCCGACCACGATCTGCGGCTCGGCCAGGCTGCGCAGCGGAATCATCTCGCCGTCCTTGCTGCGGACATTGATCCGGTAAATGTCGTCGATTCCAGACCGGTCGGCGGCCTCGGCCTGCACCTGGACCTGCCAGGTGCGTCCGTAAAGGTTCATGTTGTTGACGAAATAACCGCCCAGCGAGGCTTGCAGGGACTGGAACACGCTGCTCAGGTCGACGCCGAGGATCTGCGCCTTGTCGCGGTCGATGTCGAGGAAGACCGACGGATTGGTCGCCGAGAAAGTGCTGAACACCCGGCTCAATTGCGGGTCCTGATTGGCCGCGACCAGCAGGCCGCGCACGGTTTGCGCCATGGCCTTGGGATCGCCGCCGCGCAGATCCTCCAGCACATAGGTGAAGCCGCCGCCCGTGCCGAGGCCGATGATCGGCGGCGGCGCCAGCGGCAGGACATTGGCGCCCTGGATCTGGCGGAATTTGCCGCCGAGCCGGGCGATCACCTCTTTGGCGGCGAGCGAAGGATCCTTGCGATGGTCGAACTCCTTGAGCGTGACCACCATGAAGGCGGCGTTCGGCTCGGAGTAATTGTCGATGAAGTTCAGGCCGACCACCGAGGTCACGTCGTTGACGGCGGGCTCGTCCTTGAGGATCGCCTCCGCCTGGCCGATGGCGTCGGTGGTGCGCGCGACCGAGGCGCCGCCCGGCAATTGCACGACGACGAACAGCGCGCCCTGGTCGTCTTCCGGCAGGAAGCCGGTCGGCGTCACCTTCCCCAGGCCGACGATGCCGGCGACGGCGACGCCGACCATGACCAGTCCGATCACCGAAATGCGCACCAGGCGGGCGACGACGGCGCCGTAGGAATCGCGCACCTTGTCGATCGACCGCATGACCCAGCCGATCGGTCCCTTCCTCGGTCCGTGGTGGCGCTTGAGCAGCAGGCTGCACAAGGCCGGCGACAGGGTCAGGGCGTTGATCGCCGACAGCAGCATGGCTACCGCGACCGTGACCGCGAACTGCCGGAACAATTCGCCGGAAATGCCGGGAATGAAGGCGACGGGCACGAAGACCGAGAGCAGCACGAGGGTGATGGCGATGATCGGCGCCGTGATCTCGCCCATCGCCTTCTTGGTCGCCTCGGCCGCCGAAAGTTCGGGATGCTCCTCCATCACGCGTTCGACATTCTCGACCACGACAATGGCGTCGTCGACGACAATGCCGATCGCCAGCACGATGGCGAGCAGCGAAACCGTATTGGCCGAATAGCCAACGGCGAGCAGGGCGATGAAGGTGCCGATCAGGCTGACCGGCACGGCCAGCGTCGGGATCAAGGTGGCGCGGACGCTGCCGAGGAACAGGAAGACCACCAGGACCACGAGGACGAAGGCCTCGACCAGCGTTTTCTGCACTTCGTGGATGGTGTCGGTGACGAATTGGGTCGGGTCGTAGACGACCTTCCATTCGAGGTCTTCCGGAAAGCGCGTTTGCGCCTCGGCCAGCTTGGCGCGCACTTCCTTCAAGGTGGCGATGGCGTTGGCGCCCGGCGCCTGATAGATCGCCACCACCGCGGCCGGCCCGCCGTTGAATCGCGTGTCGCGGTCGAGATTGGCGGCGCCCAGCTCCAGCCGGGCGACATCGCCGAGGCGCAGGATCGAGCCGTCGGGATTGGTGCGGATGACGATCTGCTCGAAATCCTTGATCGAGCTCAACCGGCCCTTGGTCTGGATGTTGAGCTGCAATTGCTGATCGTTCGAGGCCGGGCGGGCGCCGATGCGGCCCACCGCCGCCTGGACGTTCTGCGCCTTGATGGCGTCGATGACGTCGCCGGTGGTCAGGCCGAGGCCGGTGAGCCGGTCGGTGCGCACCCAGGCCCGCATGGCGTAGTCCTGCGGGCCCCAGAGCGTGGCGTCGCCGACGCCGGCCGTGCTCTTGATCCGGTCGAGCAGGTTGATGGTGACGTAATTCGACAGGAACAGCGGATCATGCGTGCCCTTGGGCGCATAGAAAGCGATGACCCCGAGCAAAGCCGAGGATTTTTTCTTCACCGTCACGCCCTGGCGCTGCACGTCGGACGGCAGGCTGGCCATCGCGGTCTGCACGCGATTATTGACGTTGACGGTGTTGATGTCGGGATTCGTGCCGAGTTCGAAGGAGGCGGTGAGCGTGTAGCTGCCGTCGTCGCCGCTGACGCTCTTCATGTAGATCATCTTGTCGACGCCGACGACCTGCGCCTCGATCGGCTGGGCGATCGATTCCTCGACGACCTTGGAATTCGCGCCGGGAAAGAACGTGGTGACGGACACCTGCGGCGGCACGATATCGGGATATTGCGCGACGGGGATCGCCATCAGCGCCAGGGCGCCGGCGATGGTGGTCACGATGGCGATGACGATCGCCAGCCGCGGCCGGTCGACAAAGATCGAGGAGAACATCGGATCAGTCTCCCACCAGCGTCTGCTGCAGGGGATTGGCGCGCACCGCCGCGCCCGGACGAACGCCCTGCAGGCCCTGCACGATCACCTGCTCGCCGCCCGAAAGTCCCTGCTCGACCACGACGCCCGCGCCGCTCTCGGCGCCGGTCTTGACGCGTTTGACCGCTGCCTTTCCGTCCTCGACGACGAAGACATAGAGCCCTTCCTGATCCGCGATCAAAGCCGCCTGCGGGACGACGACTTTTTCCTCCGGCTTGCCGCTTTCCAGATTGACCCGCACCAATTGCCCGTCGACCAGCGTCGAGTCCGGATTGGGGAAAGTGGCGCGCACCAGCATGGTGTCGGTCTTGCGGTCCACGGTCACGTCGACGAAATTGATCGTTCCGAGATGGTCATAGGTCTGCCCGTTGGAGAAATGCAGCTGGACCTTGATCGTGTCGCGTCTGGCTTCGGCCTCCGCCTCCTCCGTCTTCACGCGTAAAAATTCGCGCTGGCTCACCGGGAAGGCGACATAGATCGGGTCCTGGCTGACGATCACCGTGAGCACGCCGCTGTCCGGCCCGACCACATTGCCCTTGGTGACATTGGTCTTGCCGACTTTTCCCGAAATGGGGGCGGTGATGTCGGTATAGCGCAGGTTGATGTTCGCGGTTTCGAGGTTGGCCTGGTCCGAGATCAGCGAGCCCAGCGTCTGCTCATCCGCCGCGCGCGCCTTGTCGCGCGCCACCACGGTGCCGCTGCCCTTGTTCATCAGTTCCTGCGCGCGCTGCAGGTCAATTTCCGACAGCGTCTTGGCCGCCTTGTCGCGCTCCAGCACGCCGCGCGCCATTTCTACCGCCGCCTTGAACTGGTCCTTCTCGATGCGATAAAGCGGCGCGCCTTCCTTGACCTCGTCGCCTTCCTTGAAATCGACGGATTCGAGATAGCCGGTGACCCGCGCCTTGATCTCGACGCGATTGGTCGCCTCGACGCGACCGACGAATTCGGCGGTCTTGGCGACGGGGGCGCGATTGGCGAGGACGATTCCGACGGGGAGAGCGGCGGCTTGCTCCTGCGCATGCGCCGGAAGTGCGAGGCCGCTGCAAACAAGCGCGGCAAGGACGGAAATGCGCACGTAAGGCTCCCTCTACTCAGATCATCTCGTCAGCTTTGCGCAGCTTTGCCGCTTTGGCCCTCTTTGTTTAGTTGTACATCGCTTAGACCCGCTTCGCGACCCAATAATGACTTCCCGCAAAGCGCGGCGCTCAAATTTGCTTCTCGGACCGCATGTGCAAATCCGGCGCAATGTGACAGACTTGTTGCAAGCTCCGGTCTGGCGCCATGGCCGGACAAAAAGCGAGGGGAGGAAATCGCATGGCCAAGAAAAAGGGCAAGGTCCGCGACGCC
>NZ_JBKQOU010000131.1:0-29811 GCF_052145335.1 Rhodoblastus sp. | reverse complement strand
GCGCGCGGCGCCGATTCCCGCCGGGGTATCGCCAGCGCGCGGGATTGGGTGGGCGCCTGCATCGGCAAAGCGACCGCAATGAGAACGCCGGCGAGACTTGCGCCAACGAGCTGGCACATCGGGCAGGCGCTCGGATCGTGACGATGGACGGGAGTCTTTCCCGAAAAATCGCCGTCATCGGCATTGATGCAAAGGATGGTTCCGGCGTTCTCCACACCGGGCAGGCCGGAAAGCGCGGCGAGGGCCGCCTCGACCGGCGTTTTTATACGCGACGTGGGCGCAAAAAGGCTGAGGCCCTGCAGGATCAAGGCGACGATGGCGAGACCGGCGACAATCCGCCGCCATTTCGTCGATCTTATTGTGTCGGCTATCCGCAAACTTTAGCGCCCCATTACCGCCGCAATCGATAACATGGACATAAAAAGAAAACTATATGAATTGAAGAAACGAGCGCTTGGGCGTCCCGCTGGCGCCGAGAATCGATCAAACCGTCGTACGAACGAAGAATTCGTGCTAACTTCCTCTGGAGCCAACACTCGCTTTTCCGCGCCGAAAAAGGCAATTTCAAAAAGGGAGAAAACTCCATGGAACGCCGTGAATTCATCGCCGTCGTTGGAGCAGGCGCTTTGCTCTCCGCGACCGACGCTCGCGCGCAAAGCGGGGAAATGCATATGACGATGATGCACCCGCCGAAATACAAGGCCCTTCAGGACGACTGCGGCCATTGCGTCGCCACTGCAAACGATTGCCTGCGCCACTGCATCGGCATGCTGGCGATGAACGACTATACCATGACCGGCTGCATCAATACGGCCTATCAGGTCGTCGCAGCCTGTGGCGCGCTTCAGGCGCTGGCTGCGGTTAATTCGCGCCAGACGCCGGCTTTCGCCAAAGCCACGGGCGAAATCTGCGCGGCCTGCCAGAAGGAATGCGAGAAATATCCCGATGTCGCCGAATGCAAGGCCTGCGCGGAATCTTGCAAGACCTGCGCCGAAGAATGCCGCAAGGTCGGCGCCTGATCGACAAAAAGCGACGCGGGCGGCCCAAGCCCTCCGCTTGGCCCAAGACCATCATTTGGCAGCGGTGAGCTTTTGAATTTCGAGGATCGTCCAGTTCTTGCCGTCGAGGGCGAACGCGACCTTGTCGCCAACTTTGACCTCTTCCAGGATTTTTGCGGGCATGGCCTGGAACTGCATTTCCATGGCGTCCATGAGGCCAGGAATGTCCTCGTGGTCGATCGTGACAAAACCAGAGGCGGCGTCGACGTTGACGACTTTGCCGACGCCGTGAAAGATTTTTGCCGCCTCAGCCTGAGCAACGATGGTTGAATCGCCATGGGCCGCTGCGTCCCCGGCGAAAGACGCGCCGCATGCCGCAAACAGGCTGAGCCCTTGCAGGACCAGGACGAGCGCGGCCCGACCGACGACCATCCGCCGCCAATGGCCCATTTGCCCCGTCTTTTTGTATCCCCGCGCCAATGAAGGCTCCCCGCCGAAGCGCTGACTCCGCTCGCCGGCCAAAAACGCCAAAATTCAGCCAAGGTCAATCGGGGGCGGCGCCGCTCGTTCGGCCTCGTTTCGCCTGCCAAGCGGAGCGCCGAGCCCGCGCCGCGACAATTTTCGTGCCCGGCAGCGGCGGCGCCGCCCGGCCTCGGCAGCGACGCGACAATTTTGGCGGGCAAGACCTCGCCGTAGATGGCGCCCTCCTCGGCGCGTCCGCCCCGAGAAGGTCAAACGTTCAGAGCGATAATTGTGATTGACGTCATGAGCAGGCTGGCGCCAAGCGGCGCGCTCAGCTTGCGGCCCCAGCTGGCGTTTTTCTCGACGGCCATCACCGCGCCAATCGCCAGCATCCAACCGACGCTGCCCGCGCCAACGGCGAACATCAAGAGCATCATTGCCCAGCAGCAGCCGACGCAGAAGACGCCATGGTGAACGCCAAGCATGAACGACTGCCGACGCGCGGCTGCGCCACGCCAATGTTGATTCAAAAAACTGAACGGCGTGCGGCATTTATCAAGGCAGCGATATTTGAGTTCGCTGAACTGAAACGCGCCGGCGAGGCCGATGACGACAGCTCCAACGACCCAGCCATTGACGAGCAAAAAGGCGTTGCCGGCGGCCAAGGCATGCAACGCCATGTCGACCAGGTGGGCGGCTAAGCCGAAGGCGAACCACGGCAGAAGGTAGCCAAAAATCAATAAAGAAATAAGGGTGCCGCAGTCGCTCCGATCTCGCGTCATGGTCACGAAAATCGCAATCAGAGGCGTTATCGTAGGCATCATCATGGCGATGGTCATCAACAGCCATCCGACGACATAAAGTGCGAGCGGAAATAACATTGGACCCGCCGGCAATGCGCTACAGACGCTGCCGGCGAGCCCGACGCCGGTCCAGTCGCCATGCTCGAGATAACGGCCGTAGGGACTGTGCTCCCAGATGGCAAGCGCAAGCAGAGCCATTGCTGAAACGCCGCCGACGGCGGGCAGCCAGACGTCACCTCGTTGCAATGCGCGCATCGACGAAGCGTCCCCCAATGCGACGCGTCGGCCTAAGCGTCGAAAACGAAGGTGCTTTGTAGCGCATTGCGGCCTTGGAGATCGAGATTGATCCCAAGCGCCGGCTGCTTCGAAATGTAATGAGGCGCTTTTCCAACGTAAACTGGCGCACCGGGCACGGTGGAGAAAATCGTGTCGGCCAATGTCGTATTGGCCCCCGTCGCTCCCTGGCAGGGCTCAAGTTCGGCATATTGCGTATCGCCAATCTTGATCGTGCCGCGACCTTCCATAACCTCGAAACGGATCGGCACGCGCTCGACCGCGACCACTTCCCCTACAAGTTTTGCAATATCGGCGACGGGGCCTCCGGCGTTGCCAGAATAAACTTTAAGCAGAGCCTTCTCCTGGTCGGCGGAAGCGTTCGCGTCGATGTAAATCGCGACACGCCAATTGCCGGCGAGTATATTGCCGGGAAGATGGGCAACAATCGCGATCGTGGTGTTTTGGACATCGACGCCGTCGATTGACCCTTTATCGAAATGATAGGCGACGATCGTATCGCATGTCCCGTTATCGGGGTCTTCTCCGATCCAGCACGGGCACAACGCGCGGCAGTCACAGACTTCCAGAAGACGGCCTTCGAGATGATAAGCCATGGCGGCCTCCATCGCTGTGCGAAGCAGGTACAGAACACAGTTCTGTCGCCGCCGTTCTCAGCTGACGACCAATAAACCATAACATTTTTCGGCGTTCTTTTCCAGTAACCAAAATGCGATCCCAGGGTGCCGGCTAATAAAACGCCGCCAACAACTGTCACGCCTATGCAACTTCAACGCAATTGGTTTATGAAGAGAGAACAACCCACGCTTTCGGAGCTTCAGCGCCGCCCTAATTTTGCAGCCTCGGCGACCGGCGACTGGCCTTGTCTCTTCCACCTTTCAACGACACAAAAAAAACGCCTGCTTGAACTGCAAGGATTGAACGCTCAAACCAGACGGCTCTGCGCCTTGGCCGCCGCGATAAAGCTCGCGAAAAGCGGGTGCGGCTCGAAGGGGCGCGATTTCAGTTCGGGGTGATATTGCACACCGATGAACCAGGGATGGTCGGAGAATTCCACCGTTTCCGGCAGCAGGCCGTCGGGCGAGGTTCCGGAAAAAACCAGGCCGCAGGGCTCCAGCCTTTTCACATAGTCCCGGTTGACCTCGTAGCGGTGGCGGTGGCGTTCGGAAATCTCGGTCTCGCCATAGATTTCGGCGATTTTCGTGCCCGGCTTCAGCAAGGCCGGATAGGCGCCGAGCCGCATGGTGCCCCCGAGATTGCCGCTCTCCTCGCGCTTTTCCAGCTCGTTGCCGCGCAACCATTCGGTCATCAGCCCGACCACTGGCTCCGGCGTCGGGCCGAACTCGGTCGAACCGGCCTTTTCGATCCCGGCCAGCGAGCGCGCCGCCTCGATCACCGCCATCTGCATGCCGAAGCAGATGCCGAAATAGGGCACTTTGCGCAGGCGGGCGAAACGCGCGGCGGCGATCTTGCCTTCCGACCCGCGCGAACCGAAACCGCCCGGCACCAGGATGCCGTGGACATGTTCGAGATAGGGCGACGGGTCCTGATGCTCAAAAATTTCCGCCTCGATCCAGTCGAGATGAACTTTTACGTGGTTGGAAATGCCGCCGTGCGCCAAAGCCTCGATCAGCGACTTGTAGGCGTCCTTGAGGCCGGTATATTTGCCGACTATGGCGATGGTGACTTCGCCTTCGGGATTATGCACCGCCTGCATCACCGCGTTCCAGCGGCTCATGTCGGGGCGCGGCGCCGGTTCGATACCGAAGGCGGAGAGCACTTCGTGATCGAGGCCGGCGGCGTGATAGGCGCGCGGCACGTCATAGATCGAGGCGACGTCCAGCGCCTCGACCACCGCCGATTCGCGCACGTTGCAGAACAGGCTGAGTTTTCGGCGCTCCTCGGCCGGAATCTCGCGGTCGGCGCGGCACAGCAGGATGTCGGGCTGGATGCCGATCGACCGCAATTCCTTGACCGAATGCTGCGTCGGCTTGGTCTTCACCTCCCCGGCGGAAGGAATATAGGGCAGCAACGTCAGGTGGATATAGACGCAATGGTGCGGCGGCAGGTCGTTGCCCAATTGCCGGATCGCTTCGAGGAAGGGCATGGCCTCGATGTCGCCAACCGTGCCGCCGATCTCGACCAGCACGAAATCATGGCCCTCGTTGCCGTCCAGGACGAATTCCTTGATGGCGTTGGTGACGTGCGGAATGACCTGGACCGTTCCGCCGAGATAATCGCCGCGCCGCTCGCGCGCGATGATGTCGCGATAGATGCGCCCCGTCGTGACATTGTCCATGCGATTGGCCGAGCGGCCGGTGAAACGTTCGTAGTGGCCGAGGTCGAGATCGGTTTCGGCGCCGTCGTCGGTGACGAAACATTCGCCGTGCTGGTAAGGCGACATGGTGCCGGGATCGACATTGAGATAGGGGTCGAGCTTTCTCAAGCGCACCGTATAGCCGCGCGCCTGCAGTAGAGCGCCGAGCGCCGCCGAGGCCAGGCCCTTGCCAAGGGAGGACACAACGCCGCCGGTGATGAATATATAGCGCGCCATGCGGGGCCTCGTATTTGGGCGGGGCGCGGCCGCGCGGCTACGCCCGTTTCGGGCCAGGCCGCGAACACGCGCCGGTCGAATGCCGGATTTTCAGTAAAGGGCCGGCGGACCGGCCCTTTAAACTCAAAGCGAACTTACTGCGACGTCGGCGGGGAGCGGGGAGCTTACTGCGATCTTGGCGGGGCCTGAGGCGTCTCCGGTCCGGGCGGCGCCTGTTCGGGCGCGAACTTTTGCATCTGCTTCAGCTTGTCGAGCACCGTGCCCTTGGGCTGATCGGCGGGCGCCGTCACCGCCGCGGGCGATTCGAAAATCGATTTCTGCGAGCGAGTGTAGGTAGCCAGCACGGTCAGCGCCAGACTTGTGATGAAAAACATGGTGGCGAGAATGGCGGTGGCCCGCGTCAGCGCATTGGCCTGGCCGCGCCCGCTGAAGAAACTGCCGGCGCCGCCGCCGCCCATGCCCAAGGCCCCGCCTTCGGAACGCTGCAAAAGGACCGTGGCGATCAGCGCGATCACGACGAGGAGATGAATGACGATCAGAACCGTCTGCATGAATGGAAATCCTGTAGTGGCTAAAGCCTTTTTCCGCCCCGATCGAATCGGAGCGGAGCTCTAGTTCTTTATCTTAACGCGTTTTCTTCACGCGAACCGGTAACCAGTTTGCTCGAAAACGCTATCAACCACGAAAACCGCCGCTCCGGGAAGGACGCGGCGGTATTTGCGCGGGTCTTAACGCAAAACCCCGGCGATGGAAAGCCTAAAGACCGTCGGCATCGAGGCCCTATGGCGCCTTGGTTCGAGGTTTGGCGATTTCCCATCCTTCGAGGCGCCGCCTTTCAGGCGGCCCCTCAGGTTGAGGTCGTTGTTTTCGGCAAGCTCCTTATCCCCGCGGCATGATTCTATGCGCGAATTCTTACTTGTAAACCACGGCTATACCGAGAAAATCCTTGGCGGTAAGACTCGCCCCGCCGACCAGCGCGCCATTGACATTGGCCACGCCCATCAACTCGCGGGCATTGCTGGGCTTGACCGATCCGCCGTAGAGAATCCGCACCGAGGCGCCGGCCTTCGGCATCAGGTCGACCAACTCGTGGCGGATGAAGCCGTGGACTTCCGCGACATCCTCCGCCGTAGGCGTCAGGCCGGTGCCGATCGCCCAGACCGGCTCATAGGCGACGACGAGGTTTTCCGCCGTGGCGCCATGGGGCAGCGAGCCGGACAATTGGCCGCCGACCACGGCGAGCGTCTGGCCGGCCTCGCGCTGCAATTGCGTCTCGCCGACGCAGACGATGGCGGTCAGGCCGGCGCGCAGCGCCGCTTCCGCCTTGAACCGCACGACTTCGTCGCTCTCGCCATGGTCGGCGCGTCGTTCGGAATGTCCGACGATGACGTAAGTCGCGCCCGCGTCCTTGAGTTGTTCGGCTGAAATATCGCCGGTATGGGCGCCCGATGGCTTGGCGTGGCAATCCTGGCCGCCGATGGCGATCGTGCCGCCAACCGCGTCGGCGGCGGCGGCGATCAGTGTCGCCGGCGGGCAGATCAGCACTTCCGCCTCGCCCGCCTCCCCCGCGACAGTGGCGGCGGCGATCGCGGCGATTTCCGCCAGCGAGGCTTTGGTTCCGTTCATTTTCCAGTTGCCGGCGGCGAGCGGGCGGATCGAAGTCATGTGAATTCCCCCAGGTGGTGTTCGATAGCAGAGGAAAAATCCTTTGCACAGGGGCGGATTGAAGCAGGGCCGGGGATGGCGCGCGAATTGCTGCTGTCGGTTCGGGAGTCATCCCGGCTCGCGGATTGATCGCCATAAAGGCGTCTCGCACAGGCCGTTCCTGCCTAACGTGGCGATTTCGTGCGTTTTGTCGCGAAGCCTCCATTGTCGCAATCTGCCCAATTTCCCCGCGCATGAAGCGTTTGGCCCATTTCTCCAGCCAAGCGTCCATTTCACGCGCGCGCCCATCCGGCCGCTAAGGTCTTGAATATCTCAGGAACGAGCGGAAAAATGAAAGTCGAATCATGACCATCGAAACCACCGCTTTCCAGCGTCTCGAAGCCGAAGACCGCCTCGTCAAGCCGGCCCACAAAGGCCCGACCCACATCGCCGGCCGTTTTGGCTTTCGCGGCGAGATCGCCCGCGCCCAGGAGCCGGAACTCAATCTGACCGCCGTGTTCGCCGCTGCGGAAGACGGCGACAAGACCCTGTCCTTTCTCGCCGGCCAATTGGCCAGCTTCAAGGAACTGCCGGCCCTGGTCGAAGTTCTCGGCGATGCGATGAAGCCGGACGGCAAATATTTCATCTATGTCGCCGACGTGAAACGCGGCGACCGCTATCAGGTCGGCTTCGGCGACAAGTCCGTCAACGTGCTGCCCTACGACGATGTGTCGGTCTACAATGAGCTGGTCGACTTCCTCTATCTCGACAAGACCAAGATGAAGAAATTCGACACGGCGGCGAAGATCGACGCCATCGCCGACGGCGCCGCCAAATATGGCGAGATTTTCCCCAAGGTGACCTATGAGGAAGGCCTGGCCCAGATTTGAGCTGAAAGTTGGGCGCTAGCCGCCTCTTTGCGCGCGCGGGGCTTTGACTAAAAAAGCCCCGCGGTCAAGAAGCAGAAATCCCGACAATGAAAGCGTAATGCGGCGCTTGACAAAAGCGGAAATATGTTCTCTTTTTGTTCTTGCCGCTTCGGCCGGGAAAACAGGGGAGAGCATCATGTCGCTGGCGTTTGGCTCAGGGATTGAACCCGATCTGATCGGCGCGTTGTCAATTCCGCGCTGCTTGACGCCGAGAAGGGGCGGCGCTGCATCCGCTTTTTTGGCGCGCCCCGTTTCCTCGTCGCGCGATTTTCTGATTCGCGCGACGGCGTCGCCCAGGAGCCGCAAATCGACCTTCGAAGATGGACGCTGCCGGCGCGCGGCGATCAGCGAGGAAAATAGAGAGATCCGCAAGGAATTCGGCCGCATCGCCGACGTCGCCGGCTTGAACAACGACGAGCGGGCGACGCTGTTCGGAGAGGGCCGCGAGTTGTCCCGAATGATCCTGGCGCTTGAAACCCTTGGCGCCGCGCTCGACCTTTTTAATGAGCCCGCCGTGGCCGTCGCCTGGCTGCGCGGCGAAGATTTTGCCGAACCCTTCAATGGCCGCGCGCCACTGCGCCTGATGGCGGCCGACGGGCGCCTGGGCGTCGAAATCACGCTGCTTTATTTGCGGGGTCGGCTGCGCCACGCTCCGCATGGCGGCTAACAAAATTCGTCGTCCGATCGAATTGAGGTCGCCGTCTAGCGGCCCCGCAACCGATCCGTACCCGGCCGGCTCGAAATGTAGGGCTTCTCGAGGCCGATTGCTGGCCGTTCTCGGGCTCCTGATCGGAATTTTCGCGAGTTTACCAAGCTCGCGAAACAGGAAGCGCTGCGAGAGGACGAATGAATGCAGCGCCTCCTTGGTCGACGAGCAGACCGCCCGGGCCGCCAACGCCCGGACCGGCGACACGACCATTCTCTCGCGGCAGGTGGATTGCGCGCGGGCCTTGGCGTTTCTATAGTCCCGCGCCAAAGCCCGTCGAAATGACGGGCGCTTTTTTTGACGCCCAAAAGACAGGCGTCTAAAGACACCCCATAGCCCGTCGAAAGACGGGCGTCCAAAAAGCCCTTCGGCGCCCTCCCGGCGCCCAACAAGAGAAAAACCATGCTCGGTGGCCTGCGTGTCATGTCGAAGAACATTCTTGGCCGGACGATCCTTGCGATCTTCGCCGGCCTGATCGTCATCGGCTTCGGTTTTTTCGGCATCCGCGACGTCTTCACCAATTTCCGCGCCAATCAGCTGGCGACGATCGGCAATGAGGAAATCGGCGTGCAGCAATATCGCGCCGAATATCAGAACGAATTGCAGCGCCTGCAGCGGCAGGCGAAGCGCGCCATCACCAATGACGAGGCGCGCCAGATGGGCCTCGACCGCCAGGTGCTCGGCCGCCTGATGACCGGCGCCGCGCTCGACCAGGAGGCGCACAAGCTCGGTCTGGCCGTTTCCGACGCCGATATCGCCAAGGTCATCAAGGCCGACAAGACCTTCGCCGGGATGAATGGCGCCTTCGACCAGGCCCGCATGGACGAAATCCTGCGCGATAACGGCTATAGCGAAACCGCCTATGTGCGCGAACAGCGCCAGGCGTCGATGCGGCGGCAGATCGCCGTCGGCGTCACGGGCGCGCTCAAACTGCCGCAGGTGCTGCTTTCCGCGATCAACACCTATACCAACGAGATCCGCAAGGCCGATTATTTCATCCTCCCCGCCCCTGACGCCAGCAAGGCGGCCGCCCCCGACGAGGAAGCGATCAAGGCTTATTACGACGTGCGCAAGGACGCCTATCGCACCCCGGAATATCGCAAGGTCAATGTGCTGATCGCCTCGCCAGGCGAAATCGCCAAGACCCTGCAAATCTCCGACGCCGCCGCCCGGAAGGTCTATGACCAGAACGCGACGCAGCGTTTTTCGACGCCGGAAAAGCGCACCCTGGCGCAGCTGACCTTCTTTTCGCGGGACGCAGCGGAAAAAGCCGCCAAGCGCATAGCGGACGGCGAATCCTTCGACGCGGTCGCCGCAGACAAACAGGCGGGCGGCGTGCTCGCCGATCTGGCCGGCAGGACCAAGGCCGATATTTTCGACAAGGCCATAGCCGAGGCGGCTTTCGCTTTGCCGCAACCCGGCGTCAGCGCCCCGGTGCAGGGCCAGTTCGGCTGGGTGCTGGTCGACGTCAAGAGCATCGAGCCGGGCCAGGTCAAGCCTTTCGCCGAGGTCAAGGACCAGATCAAGGGCGAACTCGCTCAAGCCGCCGCGAAAGGCGAGGCGCAGAAACTGCACGACAAGATCGAGGATCTGCGCTCTGCCGGCAAGACGCTCGAACAGGCGGCCGAGGCGCTCGGCCTGCAAAGCCAGACCTATGTCACCGACGCCGCCGGCGCCGGCAAGGCGGATAACGGCAAGAGCGAGCCGATCCCGGCGCTGGTCGCCGCGCCGGAACTGGTCAAGGCGATCTTCGCCTCCGATGTCGGCGTCGACAATGATTCGGTGTCGCGCAAGGACGGCGGCTATTCCTGGTTCGAAGTGGTCTCCATCGACCCCTCGCGCCAGCCGGGACTCGATGAGGTCAAGCCCGCGGTGATCCAGTCGCTGCGTGAAAACAACGCGCAAAGGGATCTCGCCGCCAAGGCCAACGAACTGGCGCGGCAGATCGATTCCGGCGCCAGTCTTGCCGAGGTCGCCGCCGCCAACGGCGCCCAGGCGCAGACGGCGCAGGGCGTCCGGCGCTCGGGCGCCGCCGGCCTCACCCCATCGGCCGTGGCGCAGATTTTCGGCCTGCCGGTCGGCGCCGCCGGCGTCGCCCTGGGCGACAAGGGCGGGCGCGTAGTGTTGAAGGTCACCGACGCCGTCACGCCGCCGCTCGACGTCAAGGACCCGCAAATCGCCGCCTTGCTGCCGCAGCTTGAGGCCACAGACGCCGACGACCTGCTCGAACAATTCGTCGCCGGTCTGCAGAACCAGCTGGGCACGAAGGTCAACCCGAGCGCCCTGCGCGCCGCCAACGGTTCGGAACAGTGAGGGTCGGGTCGATGTTCCAGCCCGAATTCGACGCTTTTTTCGCACGCTACGAGGCCGGCGAGCCCTCGCTGGTCAGTCTGGCGCTGGTCGCCGATCTCGAAACCCCGGTTTCGGCTTTCCTGAAATTGTCAAGCGGGCGCGAGGGCGACGTCTTCCTGCTCGAATCGGTCGAAGGCGGCGCGGCGCGGGGCCGCTATTCGATGATCGGCCTCGACCCGGACGTGATTTTCCGCGTGCAGGGCGGCAAGGCCGAGATCAATCGCAGCCCGAACCGCGACCGCGACGCCTTTGCGCCCTGCCCGCAAAAGCCGCTCGACGCCCTGCGCGCGCTGCTCGACGAATCGTCCATTCCCGCGGTTCCCGGCCTGCCGCCGATGGCCGCGGGAGTGTTCGGCTATCTCGGCTATGACATGGTGCGCGAGATGGAGCTGCTGGCGCCGGCAAAACCCGACCCGATCGGCACGCCGGACGCGCTGCTGGTGCGCCCGACCCTGATGGCGGTGTTCGATTCGGTGCGCGACGAGATTTCGCTGGTGACCCCGGTGCGCCCTCAACCGGGCGTGAGCGCCAAAGCGGCTCATGAAAGCGCTCTGGCGCGGCTGGAATCGCTGGTGGAGTTGCTCGAAGGGCCGTTGCGCACCGAGGGCCAGGCGAAGGACGCCCTGCTGTTGCAGACCCACGCCCCGGTCTCCAACACCCGCGAGGGACAATTCCTCGCCATGGTCGAACAGGCCAAGTCCTATATCCGCGCCGGCGATATTTTCCAGGTGGTGCTGTCGCAGCGTTTCACCTCTGCGTTCCAGCTTCCCGCCTTCGCGCTTTATCGGGCGCTACGCCGGGTCAATCCCGCGCCCTACCTTTGCTATCTCGATTTCGGCGGGTTCCAGATCGTCTGCTCCAGCCCGGAAATCCTGGTCCGCGCGCGCGAGGGCAAGGTGACGATCCGCCCCATCGCCGGCACGCGCTGGCGCGGCGAAACCAGGGAGCAGGACGAGGCGCTGGAGCGCGAATTGCTCGCCGACGAGAAGGAGCGCGCCGAGCATCTGATGCTGCTCGACCTCGGCCGCAACGATGTCGGCCGCGTCGCCGAAATCGGCACGGTGGAAGTGACCGAGCGTTTCACCGTCGAGCGCTACAGCCACGTCATGCACATCGTCTCCAATGTCGAGGGCAAGCTCGACCCGTCGCACGACGTGATCGACGCCCTGGCCGCGGGTTTTCCCGCCGGCACGGTCTCCGGCGCGCCGAAAGTGCGGGCGATGGAGATCATCGACGAACTGGAAATCGACAAGCGCGGCATTTACGGCGGCTGCATCGGCTATTTCGGCGCCTCGGGCGAAATGGACACCTGCATCGTCTTGCGCACTTCCGTGGTGAAGGACGGCCAGATGCATGTGCAGGCCGGAGCGGGCATCGTCTACGATTCCGATCCCGCCAGCGAACAGAAGGAATGCGTCAACAAGGCGCGCGCGCTTTTCCGCGCGGCGGAAGAAGCCCTGCGCTTCGCCTCGACGGTAAAGCGCGGGCAGTAGGATTACGTTAGCGAAGCAATCCAGCAGGCGCAGGATGGGGCCACTGGATTGCCGCGTCGCTTCGCTACGGAATCATCACTCCGCGGCGGCCCCCCCCCCGAATTGAGCATTGTTGGAGACAATCGCCTCGTTGGGTTCGATGGCCCCGAGGCTCTTGACGATCTCGAACCGGCCGTTCCTGGCCTGGGCGATGTTCCGCACGTGGTGCCGGCCGGGAATGGGAACGCTCACCTGCAAAGCCTCGGCGAGGCCCTTCTGGATGGCGTCGGCCATCTCGGCAGGCGGCGCGTCCGCGAACAGGCGGGTGAAGGCGCGCACGAAGGTTTCGACGATTTCCGAATGGCTGCCCAAGTCGATGCGGGCGAGATCCGGGCGCAACGCGATCTCGTCGCCAAAAGCCGCGCACAGCAAATAGGTGTCGGCGTTGCAACCGATGTAGCGGAGCAAGGCCTGGTGGTAAACTTGGCGGCGCAATTCGTCGTCCAGGCCCGCGACCTCCGCCAGACGCATCGCCAAGACGCAGGACCAACACCTTGACGGTGGACGCGCCATAAATCCTTCCATGATCGACGCGGGGGCCAAGCCTTTCTCGACCAGACGGGCGCGGCTCACGGCCCTATTCGGCAAGGCCGGGATTGATCTTCCTGGCGGCGACCACATCGGCGTCGCCGCCAGCCTTGTCTCCACTCAGCCGCCGGACGACGCCGCGTCGATACAGCGCTTCCGCGTAATCGGGATTGAGCCGGGACGCCTCCGTGTAGTCGGCGATGGCGTGAGCATAGTCTTTCTTCCGGGCGAAAGCCGCGGCGCGATTATTGAAGGCGATGGAGAATTGCGGATTTTGTCGAATGGCTTCGTTGTAGTCCGCTATGGCGCGGTCGGGTTCGTTCTTCCTCATATGGGCCAGCCCGCGATTGCTCCAGGCAAGTGGAAATACCGGCTGCAGTCGGATCGCCTGGTCGTAGTCGGCAATCGCTCGATCGTAGTCCTTCCTGAGAGAATGGACGACGCCACGATTGTAGTAGGTTTCGGCGGAGCCCGGATCGAGGCGGACCGCCTGATCCAGGTCCGCCAGGGCATGGTCGTAATCCAGCTTGGCTGTATAGGCGGCGCCACGGTTGGAATAGGCTTGCGCCAGACCGGGATCCACCCGGATCGCCTGATCGTAGTCCGCGATGGCGTGGTCCTGGTCGCCCTTGCTGGCGTAGAGGCTGCCGCGGCTGACGTAGGCAGGGGCAAAAGCGGGGTTGATCCTGATCGCGGCGTCGTAGTCAGCCATCGCGTGGTCGTTGTCGCCTTTGAACTGGTAGGCCCTGCCGCGGTTGCCAAACGCCTCGGCGTAAGTGGGATCGAGGTGGATCGCCTGGCTATAGTCCGCGATGGCGCGGTCGATGTCGCCCTTGACCTGATAGGCCACGCCTCGGCCGTTGAAGGCGTTCGCGGCGCCGGGATCGAGGCGGATCGCCTGATCGAAATCGGCTATGGCGTGGTCGATATCCCCCTTGGCCGTATAGGCGCTGCCCCTGCCATAATAGCTTTGAGCGAAATTGGGATCGATCGTGAGAGACTTGGTGGCGTCGCCGATCGCGCGGTCGTAATCCCTTTTGGAAAAATAGGCTGCGCTCCGGCGGTAGAACAAGACGGCCGAAGCAGGATCGAGCGTGATCGCCTGATCATAGTCCGCGAGGGCGCGAACGATATCGCCTTTGTCATGATAGGCCCTGCCGCGGTTGCTCAAGGCCACCGCGAGAACCTTGCCGGCGAAGTTTCCCGACTTGACGGCCTCGCCGCATCCGACGATTTGCTGTTCGTTTGAATTATCGTTCTTGCCGGTGCAATTATAGTCTTTCAAGCTTTGCAAGGCTTGCGCCCGAACCGGCGCCAACATCAGGCCATGCGACAGAACGGCCAAAAAGAGTATCGTCGCAGCCAGACGCGCGCCCACAACCAATTGCGTTCTTGAAGACATGGATCAGCCCTGGTGTTTGCTCAAGCCGGCAGGCAAATATTGAAGGAAGTTCGCTGATTGTACAATAGGCAGGGTGAATGGGATGAGCGGAGTTTTGGCTCGAATGGAGGGAAGCTTGAAAGGCGGCATTGTTCTGGCGTCTCTTTTTTCAATCCTGTTGCCGACAGTCGACAGTATTTAAGTGGGCATCAGCATGCCTGCTTGACCTACCATCCGCGAAAATCAAACGCGTCGCCGCGACGGTTTCTGCGGATCGGCCAGTTTGATGTCGACAGGCCCCAGGCCGAAAATTGCGATGACGACAGGCTCCTCGACGCCGGCGGGAACGCCGTCGTAATGGAAGGTGCGCGCCGCTCGCTTTACGAAACCGCCCGGGGCACGGTCACTGCGCTCCCGGGATCGAAATCGGCGCCGCTATTCGCCCACCAGGTTCCCGACAGAACCATCTGGATGCGATCCGTGGCGTAGCTGTGCGGCGCGCTGAACTTTTGCAATTTTCGGATTCCTCTTTTGGATTCCTCCCGTGCTAACGCCGATAGTGAGCCTCCCGGTCCGTTCAATGCGGAAATTTTTCGTTGCGACGCTGCGAAGGGCGCCATCATGCGCCGGGGTGCGCGGCTTCAAAGCTTTGCGCGAGGAGGCCCAGCAAGGTCGAGGCTTCATAGGGCTTTTCGATCGCATGGGCTTTGGCGTAACGCGCGAGCAAGGTCTTTTCCGGCGCATAGCCGGTGGTAAAGATGATGGGAATCCCGCGCGCCATGAGGATGTCGGCCGCCGGAAAGCACATCCCGTCGCCAAGATTGACGTCGAGAATGGCGACGTCCGCGTCACAGGTTTCGGCAAGCTTCAATGCTTCGGCAAGACTGGCTGCCGAACCGGCAATTTCGATCTCGGCCTGATCGAGAATCGTTTCCAGAGCCATCAGAATGAGCAGCGAATCCTCGGCTACGAAAACGCGTTTCCTGGCCATGATGTGCTTCGCTTCCGTTTTCGACGAGACAATCCGCCGGAAGTAAGGACACAGATCATGCCGTCCGGTTCAAACATCAAGCTGGAGGAACCCTTTTCATACGCCAGGCTGATAAGGCCAGGCATTAGGGTCCGGGATTGAAGGATCGCTGGAATCGCGCTCTGGTTGCAGAGAAATTCGAGCGCGTCGGGGATGAGAAAAAGCGAAAAAACGCGCGATTTCGTTCATTTTCGCGCGTAAAGACACAAGTTTTCGTTGCTTTTTGGCCGGTTTTCCCGTCCGCACCTTTCAGGTTGTATCATTTGGGCGCCGCGACCCGGTCCCTATCCGCTGCCGCGAGGACCGGAAGCGAAGGCCTGAAACCGATGTTATTTCAAAAACATAGGCTAAGCGACGGCACGCCGCGCCGACCAGCTGTTTCACGTGGAACATAACAAGAACAATGTTAGCCCGAAAAATGCCCTTCAGCGCAGCCATTTTCACATTCGCGTTCAACTCTCGGCGCCTCTCGCGTAAAAGACCGCGCGTCTCTCGACCTCATTGGCCTTTCGCCGTAAACAGTGTGAAGGAGTCGCGCCGCGCTTCGGATTTTCCAACTCCACGGACTCAAGACATTGACCTTCCAGAAAGCCAGCCCGATGCTGGCGCGCGCGCTCAATGAGCGCGACTACCAGAATCCCACCCCCGTTCAGGCCGCCGTGCTGCGGCCGGAGGCGGAGGGGCGCGACATACTGGTTTCCGCCCAGACCGGCTCGGGCAAGACCGTCGCCTTCGGCCTCGCCATGAGCGCCGAACTGATCGGCGCCGGCGAGAAGATTGCAGACGTCGCGGGACCGCTCGCCCTCGTCATCGCCCCGACGCGCGAACTGGCCCTGCAGGTCGCCCGCGAATTGCAATGGCTCTATCAATATGCCGGGGCGCGCATCGTCTCCTGCGTCGGCGGCATGGACCAGCGCACCGAGCGCCGCGCCCTGCAACAGGGCGCGCACATCGTCGTTGGCACGCCGGGCCGCCTGCGCGACCATATCGAGCGCCACGCCTTCGACCCCTCGCATCTCCAGGCGGTGGTGCTCGACGAAGCCGATGAAATGCTCGACATGGGTTTTCGCGAGGATCTCGAGTTCATCCTCGACGCCACGCCGGATAGCCGCCGCACCCTGATGTTCTCGGCGACCATGCCGAAGAGCATCGCGGCGCTGGCCAAGAAATACCAGCGCAACGCCTTGCGCATCGAAGCGGCGGGCGAGGCGGCGAGCCATGCCGACATCGAATATCGCGCCGTGCGGGTCGATCCGCGCGAGACCGAAAAGGCCGTGGTCAATCTGCTGCGGTTCTACGATTCGCCAACGGCCATCGTGTTCTGCAACACCCGCGATTCCGTGCGCCATTTGCAGGCGATCCTGCAGGAGCGCGGCTTTGCCGCCGCCCTGCTCTCCGGCGAACTCAGCCAGCACGAGCGTAACCTGTCGATGGCGGCGCTGCGCGACGGCCGGGCGCGCGTCTGCGTCGCCACCGATGTCGCGGCGCGCGGCCTCGACCTGCCCACTGTCGGTCTGGTGATCCATGCCGACCTGCCGCATGACGCGGAAGCCTTGCAGCATCGCTCGGGCCGCACCGGCCGCGCCGGCCGCAAGGGGGTCAGCGTGCTGCTGGTGCCCCCCAAGGCGCGCCGCCGCGCGGAGAACCTGATCGCCCAAGCCCATGTCGAAGTGGAATGGGCGGCGCCGCCGACCGCCGAAGAAATCAAGCAACTCGACCGCCGCCGCATCTTGCAGGACGCGGATCTGGGCGATGAGAGCAGCGAGGACGACAGCGAACTTGCCAGCCTGCTGCTGAGCGAACTGGGGCCGGACAAAATCGCCGCCGCGCTCGCCCGCATCTTGCGCGCCCGCCTGCCGACGGCGGAAGAAGTGGCGGACCCCGGCTTCGAAAGCGAAAAGCGCGGCGCCCGCGACTTTCCGCCCGGCAAGAGCGCCAAGTCGCACAAGGAGCCGATGCCCGGCGCGGTGTGGTTCCGGCTCGATATCGGCCGCAGCAAAAACGCCGATCCGAAATGGATACTGCCCATGCTGTGCCGCAAGGGCGGCGTGAACCGCGCCGACATCGGCGCGATCCGCATTTTCCCCAACGAGACCAATGTGGAGATCGCCGGCGGCGCGGCAAGCGGCTTTTTGCAGAGCATGCGCCGGCCCGGCGGCGACAAGATCGGGGTCGAGCGGCTCGGGGCCGAGAACAACGAAGCCGCGCCGCCGCCAAAACCGAAGAAAAAGCCGAAAAAGCCCTGAGGCGGCTTAAACCTATTCTTCAGGCGCATCGTCCGGCAAATCGGCTGCGAAGGCTTCCTCCAGCGGGTCTCCGCCGAGCGGCTCCTCGTCCTCGGTCAGACCGGCGTCGTCGCGCGGTTGCGGCACACCGAAACCCTTGGGCAGGCGGCCGTCGAACAGGCCGGCGCCCTTGAGTTCGTCGAGGCCAGGCAGATCGGAAATCTGCTCCAGGCCGAATTGCAGCAGAAATTTTTCAGTCGTGCCATAGGTGACGGGTCGGCCCGGCGCGCGGCGGCGTCCGCGCAGGCGCACCCAGCCGGTCTCCAGCAGCACGTCCATCGTCCCCTTGGACAGGGCCACACCGCGAATATCCTCGATTTCCGCGCGGGTCGCCGGCTGGTGATAGGCGACGATGGCGAGGGTCTCCATGGCGGCGCGCGAAAGCTTCTTCACTTCCTTTTTCTCGCGCTGCAACACCCAGGCGAGGTCGGGGGCGGTGCGGAAGATCCATTTCTTGTGAACCCGGACCAACTGGACGCCGCGGGAAAAATAATCAGCCTTGAGATAGGCAAGGGCGGCGGCGAGATCGGCGCCTACAGGCAGGCGCTTGGCCATTTCCTCTTCGCTCAACGCCTCGGTCGAGGCGAAGATCAGCGCTTCGCAAATACGCATGTTTTCGCGCAGCGTCTCGTCGGGCTTTTCGCGTGACAGAAAATCGACGGCGTCCTGCGCCTTCAGGTCGAACAGCGCGTCCTGTTCCTGGGCCATGCTTATTCCGCCGCCATGGCGGGCGGCGGCTCCTCCTTGCGCCGCACCCAGAGCGGCGCGAAGGCGCGGTCCTGGCGCAGATCGATCAGCCCTTCCCTTACCATTTCCAGCGAGGCGGAAAAAGTCGATGCGCGCATCGTCCGCGTCTGCGCCGGCGTCGCCCCCCAGGTAAGGAGGTAATCGTCGAGCGCGGTCCACTCCACGGTCATGCCGATCAGCCGCTCCAGCACGTCGCGCGCTTCCGCCAGCGACCAGACCTGCCGGGTCTTGACCGAGACGAGGGAGAGCGCCTGTTTTTGCCGCTGCCGCGCATAAGCGGCGAGGAGATCGTAAATGCTGGCCTTGAAGAGCGGAGAGTTGACCAGTTCGAGCCCTTCGGGGGCGCCGCGTAAAAACAGATCGCGGTCGAGTTGCGGACGCTCGAACATCCGCGCCGCCGCCGCTCGGATCGCCTGCAGGCGACGCAGCCGCCGGGCGAGGCTGTCAGCGAGTTCGACGGCGTCGGGTTCCTCGCTCTTGGGCGGCGCCGGCAGCAGCAGGCGCGATTTGAGATAGGCCAGCCAGGCCGCCATCACCAGATAATCGGCGGCGAGTTCCAGCCGCACCCGCCGCGCCGCCTCAATGAATTCGAGATATTGTTCGGCAAGCGCAAGGATGGAAATGCGGCTTAGATCGACTTTCTGCCGCCGCGCCAGTTCGAGCAGCAGGTCGAGCGGGCCTTCGAACCCGTCGAGATCGACGCGAAAATCCGCTTCACCCGCAGCCGAATCGAGAGAATCGCCGCCCTGGGTTTCGAATTCCGTCAACTCGCCGCCTTCGCTTCGCGCCATTTTCTCCGTCCGCCGCACCGCCTCAACTTCCTGAAAACATGGCGCTCACGATAAATGGGCTTCTCGTTTCCTTGCGCCCCGCTTGTCTCGCGAATCACGAAAGACAGCGTGAGTGAATCAGGCCAGAGCCGCAAGCGCCGAAGCGAGTTCCGCCCGCGCATCCACAGGATCGAAGGGCGAGGCCTCGGCAAAATGGCGCGCGACGCTTGCGCGAGCGCTTTCGACGCGTTCAAGCGCCTTGCCTGCGAGAATGGGCGAGGCCTGCGCAACCGAACCGGCTTCGCGCAGATCGCCGTTGCAATGCAGGGCGAGATCGATACCGGCGGCGAAAGCCCGCGCCGAGCGTTCAAAGAAACTTCCGCCAAGCGCCATCATCGACAGATCGTCGCTCATCAGCAAGCCGTCGAATCCGATCTCGCCGCGAATGATGCCTTCGACCACCCCGCGGGAATGCGTGCCCGGCTGCGAAGGATCGATGGCCTCATAGACGACATGCGCCGTCATTGCCGCCGGCAGGTCTACATTGGCCCGGAACGGCGCGAAATCCCTTTCCAGCTCCGCTCGCGAGGCCCTGACTCTCGGCAATTCGAAATGGCTGTCGGCGAGAGCGCGGCCATGACCTGGAATATGTTTCATCACCGGCATCACCCCGCCGGCCATCAGGCCGAGAGCGGCGGCGCGCCCCAGCCTAGCCACGTCGTCAGGATTATCGCCATAGGCGCGATCCCCGATGATTTTATGCGCGTCGGGCGTGGGAACGTCGAGCACGGGCAGGCAGTTCACATCGATTCCCAGTGCACGCAAATCGTCGGCGATGAGACGCGCCGAATGAGCGGCGAGCTGTTCGTCGGCGCCTGGCAATCTGCTGAATAGCGCGGCTGGCGGGTAGACCGGCCAGTGCGGCTTGCTCAGCCGTTGCACCCTGCCGCCTTCCTGATCGACAAGCACGGCGGCGCCGTCGCCGAGAATTTCGCGAAAGGAGGCGGTCAGCGCCGCCACCTGCTCCGGATGGTCGATATTGCGGCGAAACAGGATCAATCCCCAAGGCCGCGCCTCGGTGAAAAAGGCGCGCTCGTCAGCGCTGAGGGAAAGGCCGGCGCAACCGGATATAAAAGCGCGAAAAGTCATTATCTCCTTATCCACTATCGCGACTTGTCGCGATAGTGGAATCCCTCGCATGAGCCAATCAAGGCGTCCTTTAGACACCCGTCGTTGGACGGGCTTTGCTCGCAATCGCTCCTAATCGCGCCTCTTCTTGCGAAATACCATTAATTCCTGGCGACAAAGCAGTTTCCGCCCTGCCCTTTGATTGCCGTGCACATCGTCTTGGCCGTTTCTTCCGGCAAATGGCCGACGCGGACACGATAGATGGTCTTGTCCCCGACCTTGGCCTCGACGAATGTAGCGTGACGGCCCTGCAAGGCGCTCGCATATTTGACGCTCAGTTTATTGGCGGCGGCGCGGGCTTCCGATTCCACCGGCGATCCGGCGAGTTGCACCGCGAAACCGCCGGATTCGCCGGCATGTTCCGTGGCGGCGGGCTTGGCGGCTTGTGGCCTGGTGGTCGGCGTCTTCAGGGCGGCTTCGGTGGTCGAAGTGACGGCGCGATCGGTGGATTTGGTCGTCGCAGGCGTCCTGGTCGGAACGGGCTTGGCCGGCGCCGTCGGCGCAACCGACGGATAGCCGGCGGACGCCATGCTCGGAACGCCGTGGGCCAGTTGCGGCCGCGCGTCGGCGCCATCGATCACGCTGCCATCGGCGCGCACCGATACGGTCTTGACCTTTTTCGGCGTCGGGAAGGTCGCCTCGCCCTGCGGCGCCGGCTGGGAGGCGTTGGCCGGAGGCGGTGGCGTCGGAACTCCGGCGGCGGGACCGACGACGCGCGCCGATTTCACTGTCGCGCCAAGATCGGCGGGCTGTTCCTGATTGGCCACGACCTTGGCGACGTTGCCATTGTCCTTGCGGTCAAACAGCGTCTGCGAATTGGCGGACGAGGAATTGTCGGCTTGTTCCGGCTTGATCCGGGCCGGATCGCTATCGGCCTGGATAGTAACAACGTCATGGCCGCCGGATTTGGCGCGCATGGCCAGAGTGGCGCCGATGGCGGCGACGCCGAGCAGCAGAACAGCCGCCATGCCGTAAACCACCTTGCGCCTGCCGGCTGGGGCCGCCTGCGCTGGTTGCGCCTGAAAGTCATCGTAATGCCCATCCCAGTCGTCGGCCTCGGGCGCCGCTTCCGGCTGCCAGTTCGGCTCGGCTTCGTGGTAGGGCAAAGGCTCGGAAGCATAGGCCTCCTCGTGGGAATGCGCCGTCGGCGAATGTGCCGGCTGCGCCTGGCCTGCAACATTCGGGCGCTCGGCGAAATAGGGCTCGTGCGAGGGATGGAGCAATTCCGGGGTGGAGCCTTGGAGCGGAGCCGGAGCGTTGCGAATATCAGCGATCGCCGCCTGGGCGCGGAACAAAGCCTCGAAAGGATCTTCCTTTTTCGCGGCGCCCTCGCTCCCGAGCAGGCGGGCGAGTTCGGCGAGAGGATCGGCGGCCTCCGCCGACGACTGACGCGGAGCCGGCGCAGCAGCGCGCAGGCGACGTTCGAACTCGTCCAGATCCTCCGGACGAAACTTAGCGGCAGACTCACCCATGGCGCACCCTCACATCACGCAAAAACCCGGAAGGAGAGCGCCCAGACTTAAGGAGCTTTTGCGCGAAACATCAGCGCATCTCTTCCGGAGCTTTAACACCCAGAACCGACAATCCAGACGCCAGGACGTTGATTAACCCTGTAACCAAAGCCAACCTGGCGCAGGTCAAATCTCTACTATCTTGATTAACAAAGCGTAATTGTGGCTGATCTTTGCCGCGATTCCAGTGGGAATGAAAAAAACTCGCCAGTTCATGCAGGTAAAAGGCGAGACGATGCGGTTCGTGCGCCGTCGCCGCGCTTTCGATAACACGCGGATATTGCGCCATTAATTTGACCAGGGCCTGTTCGCTCTCGTCGACCAGCAACGCCAGGTCCGCCGCCGCCAGCTTGGGCCCCGCGAGGTCGAGGTCAGGAAAAGCAGCCAGCGCCTGACGTAACGCCGAATGGGCGCGCGCATGGGCGTATTGGACGTAAAACACGGGATTGTCCCTGGATTGCTCGATCACCTTGGCCAGATCGAATTCCAGCGGCGCGTCGTTCTTGCGCGTCAGCATCATGAAACGCACGGCGTCGACACCAACTTCGTCTACAACTTCACGTAAAGTAACGAAGTCACCGGAGCGCTTCGACATTTTGACCGGCTCTCCCTCGCGCATCAGCTTGACCATCTGGCACAATTTGACATCGAGCGTCGTCGCGCCTCCTGACAGGGCGACCACGGCGGCGTTCATTCGCTTGACATAGCCGCCGTGGTCGGCGCCCCAGACATCGACCAGGACGTCATAGCCGGCTTCGATTTTCTTGCGGTGATAGGCGATGTCCGAGGCGAAATAGGTATAGGAGCCATCGGATTTCTTCAGCGGTCTGTCGACGTCGTCGCCGAAATCGGTGGATTTGAACAGCGTCTGCTCGCGATCCTCCCAGTCCTCCGGCAATTGGCCCTTGGGAGGCGGCAGCCGGCCCTCATAGACCAGGTTTTTGGCCCGCAGGTCGTCGATGGCGGCCTCGACGTCGGAGACGCCGTTGTTCTTCACGTGCAGCGAACGTTCGGAAAAGAAAACCTCATGGGTGATGTTTAGCGCGGCGAGATCCTCGCGGATCATCGCCATCATCGCTTCGATAGAGGCGTCGCGCACCGGGCCGAGCCATTCCGCCTCGGATTGTTCCCGCAGTGATCCGCCGTATTGCTTCGCCAGGGCGGCGCCGACCGGCTTCAGATAATCGCCGGGATAGAGGCCCTCCGGAATGGTCACGCTTTCGCCCAGCGCTTCGAGGTAGCGCAGATAGGCGGATCGGGCCAGAACATCGACTTGGGCGCCGGCGTCGTTGATGTAATATTCTCGCGTCACCTGCGAACCGGCGAATTCCATCAGTCCGGCCAGAGCGTCGCCGAACACCGCGCCGCGCCCGTGACCGATATGCATCGGCCCGGTCGGGTTGGCGGACACATATTCGACATTGACTTTGCGAGCCGCAACGCGCCCGGCGGGGCCGCGCCCGAAATCGCCGCGCTCGACCAGGATGACACGCAAGATATCTGCAAAAATCCGCGGCTTCAGGCGAATGTTGAGAAAACCGGGTCCCGCCACTTCGGCCTGATCGACCTCCGGCTCCTGGGTCAGCTGAAAAGCCAGGTCGGCGGCGAGTTGGCGCGGATTGGGATAAAACTCTTTCGCTTCCCTGGCGAAAACCATCGCGGCGTTGCATGCCAGGTCGCCCATGGCCGGATCGCGCGGCGGCTCGACGACGAAACGCGCCGCATCGAGATTTTGCGGCAGCAGTCCCTCCTTGCCGAACCGGTCGAGAATGGCGGCGATGCGGAGGTGGAATTCGGCATAGATATTCATCGGACGGTCCCAAAAACCTGGCTGCCGAGCGGGGCTAAACCAATTCGCTGGCCAGGTCAAAGATTCGCTGCTCTGCGCGCTTTCACCAAAGTGGTGTGCAAAAATCCGACGCTCGGTGTCGATTGCGATCCCTTGAATCGCAGTCGAAGCCGGGGAACCTTTGCTCCCGCCCGTGCATTTCCTGCATGGCTTTCTATTTTTAAAGCCAAGGGGGCGGCGGTAAGGGTTCAGCAAGGAGTCTTGCGCAGGCTTGCAGGTTCCATCGCCATTGGCCGCCACCGCCGACCGGCGGTAATTTCAATGGGGACCGGGCTATGTTCGGTTTTAACTGGAAGACATTCGAAAAATCAGGCGAGTCCTTTTCCGCTGCGAGCGGAGGCGGTATTGCGCCGGAAAGTAAGCGCCGACCGCGCATCGGTCTGGCGCTCGGATCCGGCGCGGCGCGCGGCTGGTCGCATATCGGCGTGCTGCAGGAACTGGAAGCGCGCAAGGTGCCCATCGACGTGATCGCGGGAGCCTCGATGGGCGCGGTGGTCGGCGGCTGCTATGCTGCCGGAAGGCTGGCGGCGCTGGAGGAATTCGCCCGAGCCCTGACCAAGCGGCGGGTCTTCGCGATGATGGACGTGTCCTTTTCCGGCGCGGGAATGCTCTCAGGCGGCAAGCTGCGCGACGAATTGGCGCGCGTATTGTCCGGATTGCGCGTGGAGACCCTGCCGATGACTTTTGGCGCCGTGGCCACCGAAATCGGCTCCGGCCATGAAGTCTGGCTGCGCAAGGGAGATCTCGTCCAGGCGATCCGCGCTTCGTACGCGCTTCCAGGCATTTTCGAACCCCTCCGCATCGACAACCGCTGGCTGTTCGACGGCGCGCTGGTCAATCCGGTGCCGGTGACCCTGTGTCGGGCGATGGGCGCGGAACTGGTCATCGCGGTCAACCTGGTCGGCGACACCGCTTACCGGGGCGCCTTGATCGCCGACCCAAGCCAGCCCGAGCTGGATGGCGACGAACTCGCGGCGGCTGGCGAGGCGCGACAATTGCGCCGCCAGTTCGGGCGCGGCGCCGACGGAGCGCCGGGCATTCTGGCGGCTATGCTCGACGCCTTCAACATCACCCAGGACCGCATCGCGCGCTCTCGTCTCGCCGGCGATCCACCGGACGTGCTGATCAACGCCAGATTGTCGAAAATCGGTTTGTTCGAATTTCATCGCGCCGAAGAACTGATCGCCGTCGGCCGCGAGGCGGCTCGACGCGCGCTGAACGAAATCGAGCAAATCGCCGCGATAGAAAGTCAGCTGCTCGGAAGCGGGACGGTTTAAGCGCAACAGCCTGGCGGGAGTCGCCTCGCCGAAAAACCCGCCCGCTTGGCGACGGACGGGTGCGAAAGAAAAATCTTAGCGCTCAGGCGGTGGCGATATATTCGCGCAAGGCGCGATGTTCGGATTCAATCAGCTCCAACCGGTGCTTGACCACGTCGCCGATCGACACGACGCCACTCAGCCGACCGTTGTGCACCACCGGCAAATGACGGAAGCGTCCAGCAGTCATCTGTTCCATGACATGATCGATCGCATCTTCCATGCTCGCGGTGACAACTTTGGTCGTCATATGTTTCGACACGGCGTCCTGCATCACGCCGACGCCATTCCTGCCGATCGCGCGAACAATGTCACGCTCGGACAGTATGCCCAGAACCTCGCCGTCGCCGCCGGTAACAATGACCGCGCCAATGCCTCTTTCGGCGAGAATGGCCGCGATTTCCTGCAAGGTGCGATGGGGCTGCGTCGTCGTCACGTCGTTCCCCTTGGCGGCAAGAATAACTGCTACTGTCATCAGACCCCTCCAGTTAGACGCGGGCTTCCCGCCCGTCTTTAGTTGTCAGGATGCGCCGGTTCTCGTCAGAGCGCAAGCGAAGCCTTGGCTATCAAGCTTTGCGTCTTTGGTCGAATAATGGCGCCAGCAAAAGTCCGGCGAAAAACCCGCCAATGTGCGCTTCCCAGGCGATCGGGGCTGAGGAAAAGCCGAAACTCTGGCCACCCAGCCCGACCAGCAGGTTTGAGGCGAACCAGAAGCCGACAAAAGCCAGGGTCTGGCGATTGGCCAGCATTTCCGGGAGCGAGGCTAGCGGGGGCGCCTCGACGCCGGCGAAGCGGCTACGAAAAAACGCGCCGGGCTGGAACACGAAGCGCGCCGCCGCACCCATATAGGCGGAAACTGCGGCCGAGGCGCCGATCATCGGCGCCAGCTCGGTCAGATGCAAAGCCGTGTAGAAGAAGGCCCCGGCGATGGCGCCCAAGGCGCCCAGCATTAAAAAACGTCTCGGGCCAAATCGCCGCGCGACCGGGGAACCGAAGGCGGCAAGCCAGAATCCATTGAAGATCAGATGGGTCCAGTCGCCATGCAGGAACGCGTAGCTCAGCGGAGTAAACCAGAGTTTGTACGGCGGCGCGTAAGTCAGGAAGAACTCGCCAATCTGGCCTTCGATTTCCGATGAATTGGCGATCTTCGTCAAATGATCGAGTACGGCGCTCTGGTCGATGAGGAAACCGAACCGCGCAGGCACGAAGCCGTAAGTGGCGATCAGCCGCAGATCCGCTTCCGTCGAAGACAACACGCGCACGCCATGCACAAGGGTAAAAAGCGCCAGCAACAGCAGGACGGCGGCAGGAATATTGAAGATCGGCTCGCGGGTGCGTTCGCCCATTTTTAAACTGACTTTCAACTGACTGGCTTGCGTATCGCGGTTTGATCGGTCGGGCGGGAAGTGATCATAGCGTTTTCCAGCGGAGCTGGATAATGGGTCGCGTGAAGAAAACGTGAGTAAAATTAAAAGCAGAACCCTCTCCGCTCGTGCTCAATCGAAGCGGAAATGGCTATGGGGCAAGCCGAGGCACACTCTGCCCATGCAAAAATTTCTCGGCGACCATCGAGGGTCTTCAACGTCAGCTTCGCCGCTTCCGCCACTGGGCGAGATTGCCAAAAAGCCCAGGCGTTTGCAACGACAACCTCCACCAATGCGGCACAAGCCGGACGGGACCTGCCCTAGACTTGGCCGGGAGTTGGCCCGGACTTCGCAGCCTCCGCTTGAGGGGCGGCGGGCAACGACGTTCCGACCCGCGACGCGACAGAATCGACCCAAAAACCGACAGGGGCGGGAAAATGAGACAGGCGGCCACACTGGAGCTTTACAGCTACTGGAATTGCTTGCGCGGCGCCCGGCTGTCCCCGGAACGCACCGAAATCGACCCGGCGGCGATAAGGCATGTTCTCGCGGACACCATGATCCTGGAAGTCGATGAAGAGCGGAGATTTCCGGTCCGCATTTCCGGCACGAGGCTGAACGCGCTGTTTCTCGACGAGCAGAAGGGCAATTCGTTCACCGCCCTGTTCGCGCCGGAAGAACGGCGGTCTGTCAGCAGGATGATCCTTGCAGTCCTTGACGAATCGCGGCCGGTCGTCGCCGGGCTGACCGCCGCGCCCAAGGACGCCAGGCCGGCCAATCTGGAGTTGCTGATTTTGCCGCTGCGCCACCGCGGAAAGACCCATTCTCGCGTTCTGGGGGCGATCACGCCGACCGCCATTCCCTCCTGGCTCGGCCTGCGCCCGGCCGCTTGCCTGCGTATGGTCGCCATGCGCTTCATCGACGGCGGCGACCCTGGGCCGCTGCCGCCCATGCTGCAAGGCGCCCTGCCGCGATCGCCAGGCGACCTGGCCCAGCGCGCGAAAATTCGCCGCCGCTCCTTTTTTGTCGTCGCCGGCGGCCGGACCAAATAAATCAATTCTCCCTGGCATGAGCCCGTATGCGTCGTCCGCGCCCGTTTGTCGACGGGCTTTGGTCGCGTTCGCTCCCATCGGTTCGCTCCTGTTGGGCAGGACAAGCCCTCGGCAGGGTGCGCGATACGGGCGTAACCGCGAATTAACCTTGGCGAGATTATGATTTTGGTCTTCCAGAGGATAATGCGGCGAGCCCGATGCAACTCCAGGCCAAAGTCACGTCGAAGCCATTGGAACGGCGCCGCTTTGCGCGAGTAAAACTCGCTTTGCTCGGACGTTACATGCTGGAGGACCGGCGGGAGTTTCCCTGCCAGACCATCGATATTTCGGTCGGCGGCCTCGCATTGACCGCTCCGGTTCCCGGCGCCACGGGCGAAAGAATCATCGCCTATTTCGACGCCTTGGGACGGATCGAAGGCGTTGTCGTCCGCCAACTCGAACATGGCTTCGCAATGACCGCCGTCATGCCGGCGGTCAAAAGGGAAAAGCTGGTCAATCAGTTGACCTGGCTCGCCAACCGCAAGATGCTCGGTCTGCCTGAAGACCGCCGCCACGAGCGCATCGTGCCCCATCAGCTCGAAACCACCATCCGCCTGCCGGGCGGCGGCGCTTTTTCGGCGCGCATCGTCGACATTTCGGTTTCCGGCGCCGCCGTCAGATGCGAGACGCAAGCGCCGACGGGAACGATGCTTCACATCGGCCGCCGTCCAGCGCGGGTGGTTCGCAGCCTTGATCACGGCATGGCGCTGGAATTCGCCTTGCCGCTGTCTTACGACGTTTTCGACGCCAATGTCGTGCTTTGACCAGCTATTCAGCCGGCAAAACCCGACAGATGAGCGGTGTCGTTGATTTTCACTACGCGAATATGGTTGCACGCAAAATCGAACAGGTTCAGCCCGCACGGGTCCTGCATCAGACGCCAATAGGCGGAAATCGGCAATTCCAGTACTTGCAGCAAGATAGCCCGGTTGACGCTGTCATGCCCGACCATGACGATGGTTTCGTCGGGATGCCGCTCCAAAACAAGGCGCAGGGCCTCGGCGCCGCGCGCGAACATGTCCTGCAGGGAATCGCCGCCGGGAAACCTCATCAGTTGCGGGGCCTCGAACCAGGTGGCGTAAAGCGCCGGGGTGGCGCCCTCGACCTCTTCGTGCGTGCGTCCCTGCCAGTCGCCGTAGTCGATATCGTGCAGGCAATCGAGCTTTCGCAAGGGCGCCCCGGTCGCCCGGGCGATCGCTTCCCCGGTGGCGACGGCGCGCTGCAGCGGGCCGGTATAGATTGCGGCGGGCCGCCATTCGTCGTGAATCCGCTTGCCGAGCGCAGTTGCCTGGGCGCGTCCTTTCTCCGTCAGCGTAGGTCGAGCCGGCCGCGAAACTTCTCCGGCGAGATTCCCTCCACATGGCCGTGGCGGACGAGCAAAATTCTGGTCATGGTCGGGCTCCCTCCCCCGCATCGCAGATGAGTCTGCGCCACGTGCAAGAATGTTCCGTGTCGACGGAGCGTTTTTTCGGCCGACCGGGCTCGAAACGGTCCCGCTTCTTATGTTTGTCACGCTGTTGCGCTGGTAGGATAGTGAAATCCATTGGCCCGTCAGGACACCCGAGGAGACCGGGATGGAGACAGTCAGAGTTTCGCCGCCACAAAATGGCGATGGGGAGATTGAGGGACTGGTCTGGGGCTGCCGATTCTCTGAATCCGGCGCCGCCGAACTGCTGCATGGCGACGACTTGCGGGAGGCGATCGAGAAGCAGGAAGACTGGCTGTGGCTAAATTTCGATCTCGCCGACGAGGGAACCAGGACAGCCATTGCTTCGCTGCCGCATTTGCCTCCGCAAGCCGTCGCCATGCTGTTGTCCAACGACGACCGCCAGAATATCTACAGTTTTGGGCCAATGATCGGCGGAGTAGTGGCCGATTTCGAGAACAGCGAGCAGCCTGACCTCCGGCGAATGGTGCGGTGGAATTTCGTCATGGCGCCTCATCTGTTCATCTCGGCGCGGTGTCAGCCCGGACTGATCCTGCGCGCGC
Source organism: Rhodoblastus sp. (assembly GCF_052145335.1). GTDB lineage: Bacteria > Pseudomonadota > Alphaproteobacteria > Rhizobiales > Beijerinckiaceae > Rhodoblastus. The sequence goes on along the minus strand of NZ_JBKQOU010000131.1, from coordinate 488 downwards.
ACATCCTGCAAGAGGAGCTGAATGCGCGCGAGGCGGAAAAAACCAATAAAAGGCTAACCGTGCTGTCCATCGTCTCGGCGCTGCTGCTGCCGCCGACCTTCATTACCGGCATGTTCGGAATGAACGTCTCCGCCCTGCCCTTGCAGGACACTCCTCACGGATTCTGGTTCGCCTGCGGACTGATGGTCGCCTCGATGGCCGGGATGCTGGTCGTCTTGCACCGGGTTCGCCTGAACTGATGAAGAGAGTTTTCGCCCATGCATTTGCGTTGGCCTCGCCGCTGTTCGCGGCGACAGCCGCGTTCGCCGACGAGGGCGGCGTAAGCTTCTGGCTGCCGGGAACCTACGGCAGCCTCGCCGCGGTTCCCGGGACGCCCGGCCTGAATTTCACGACCTTCAACTATAACGACTTCGCCAGCGTCGATAAAAACGCCTATGTCGTCCGCATGGGCGCCATTCAAGCGGGGCTCGCCTCCCGCACCAACGAAC
>NZ_JBKQOU010000130.1:0-4898 GCF_052145335.1 Rhodoblastus sp. | reverse complement strand
ACCTTGAGATTGCGCCAGTTCTTTCCGGCCATGATTTCGCGCGCCACCGCCGCGCAGACCAAAGCGAGAAAGGCGCAATCGACGATCGCGGCGGGAACCCAGCCGATATAAGCGGAAAATGCGACGGCGACGCGCCCGGAAAACCACACCGCCAGCAGCAGCAGCAGCGGCTGGCCCTGCAAAGGCAGCCGTCCGGTCCAGTTGGGCACGGCGGTCAGCAGAAAGCCGGTGACGATGGCGGCGACATAGCCGAACAAGGCTTCATGCGCGTGCCAGTCGAGCGGCTGGAAGACCATGTTCAAGGTCAATTCGCCGAAATATTGGGGCAGCCAGAGCATGACCGCGACAATCGCCCAAATCGCGCCGGCCAGGAAGAACGGCCGAAAGCCGAAGCTCAGGAGGGCGGGGCCGTCGTAACGGCGGCGGGCTTTTGCGTCGGACATAATGGCTCCTTGGGGGAGAACGGAATTCTTGCTAAACCAGTCCGAACGCAGCGACCTTGCGCAAAGACAAAGAAGAGGAACGTCCCTGATGGCGCAGCTCGACCGTTCGCTCATCGCCGGTTCGCCGACATTTGCCGGCATGAGCCCCGAATCGTTGGACGACATCCTGACCCAGGCCACGCCGCTGCGGCTGCCGAAGGGCGACGCCGCCTTCCGCCAGGGCGAGCATGCCGACCGGTTTTTCCTGCTGTTGCACGGGCGCCTGCGGGTGACGCGGCTCAATCCGCAGGGCCAGCAAATGGTGGTGCGTTTCATCTCGCCGGGCGACATGTTCGGCGTCGCCATGGCGATCCAGGTCGAAGCCTATCCGGGCACGGCGACGGCGGCAGTTGATTCTCTCGCTCTCGCCTGGCCCAATTCCGTGTGGAGCGAATTGCTCGCGCGCCATCCCGGCCTGGCGGTCAATACGATGCAGGCGCTCGGAGCGCGTCTGCAGGATTCGCAGAAGCGCATCCTCGACCTCTCGACGCAGCAGGTCGAGCAGCGCATCGCCGGCGCCTTGCTGCAACTCGCCCATCAAGCCGGGCGGAAAACCGACGACGGCCTGCTGATCGATTTCCCGCTGTCGCGACAGGATCTCGCGGAAATGATCGGTGCGACGCTGCATACGGTCAGCCGGACGTTCAGCGCCTGGGAGGAAATGGGTCTGGTTGAAGTTGGCCGCCAGCGCGTCGTCGTGCGCGACATGGCCGGCTTGCACGCGCTTGCCAAAAAGCAGGACTGACGCAGGGCGTTACTTTTTCGCCAGCGACTCGATCTTGCCGACGAATTCATCCGTATCGAGTTTGGCGTCGAGCTTCTGAAAGACGATCTCGCCTTGCGCATTGAGCAGCGAGATCGCGGCGGAATGATCGAAGCCGCCTTGTCCGTCGGGGCGATAGCGCACGCCAAGCGCCGCCGCGAGGTCGCGCACCGCCTTTTCGTCGCCGTGATAGAGCGACCATTGCGCCGGATCGAGCCCGCGCTCGGTCGCATAGGCCTTCAGTTTCGCCGGCGTATCGACCTTCGAGTCCAGCGAGAAGAAGGCGAAGCGGACATCGTTCAGGTTTTTCGCCTTGGCGGCGTTTTCGACGGCGACCATGTTCGCCACGATCAGTGGGCAAATGCCCTTGCAACTCGTATAGGCCATGGCCACGACCACAGGCCTTCCGCGCAGCGATTTCAGGTCGATGGCTTTGCCATCCTGATCGGTCCAGTGCGAGGCGAGATTGTAGAGCGAAGCCCCGGAAAGCGGCTGGGCCGCTTCCATCTGCATCATATGGGCGTGATCGTGCGCCCGGGCGGGCGCGAAACAGAGGAAGCTGGCGGCAAGCGCGATGGCAAGAGTTTGAAGGCGCATCATTGATCTCCTGCGCAACGAAAGCCGAGATTGGCCTGGGTGAAGGAGGCCTTCAGGCTGCTGCGCAGCGCATAGCGCATGAAGGCCGGGTAATCGGTGGCGTCGCGCACGCCCAGCGCGGCGCCGGAACAAAATTGCGCGCCGTCCTCGCTGGCGGTGTTGCGCTGTTCGCTGCTCGGGCCGGCGCCGGAAAAATCCTGCGTCCACTCCCAAACCAGCCCGACCAAGTCATGCAGTCCAAATCCGTTGGGCGCCGAGCGGCCAACGGGCGGCAGCAGTTTCAGATTGGGCGCGGCGTACCAGTCGAGCGAAGCCTGCGCCACCGCCTGCTTGTTCCGCCCTCCGTCGTTGAGGGCGTACTCCCATTCGTCGGTGGTGGGCAGGCGCAGGCCGCGCGCCTCGCAAAAAGCCTGCGCCGCGAACCAGGACACCCGGGTCACGGGCGCCCGCGCCAGTCCTTTCGGCGGCGCGAGATCGGAGCGCCAGTTTTCGAGATAGCGTTGGTCGACAAACAGACTTTTCGCCTTTGAGCGCCGCCATTCCGGATGCGCGCGGACGAAATCCAGGAATTGCGCGTTGGAGACAGGCGTCCTGTCGAGCCGGAAAGCGTGGATTTGCACGGGTCGGCTTTGCAGCGCGGTCTGTCCGTTCCCGGCGCTGAATTTGAAAAAGGGCAGATAGTCGCCAGCAGGCAGCGGCGCCAAGGTTAAATCTTCAGCGCCACCCGCGTGGACGACAGGGAACGCGGCGAGCGACGCCGCAGCCCAAAATATCGACCATCCGCCGGGGCGCATTTCAGTTCGCCTTGACCCTGTTGGCCTTGACGTCGTCGGGCAGGACGTCCGCGCCGGAATTGCCCCAGCTATTGTAAACATAGGTCAGGACGTTGGCGATTTCCTCGTCCGGCAGGTCCCATGCCGGCATGACGCCATCGAAATTCTGACCGTTGACGATCAGCTTGCCGTTGAGGCCGCCGGTGACGATCTTGACGGCGCGAATTTTGTCGGCGTTGAGAAAGCCGGATTTGGCCAGCGGCGGGAAAGCGTCCGGAACGCCCTTGCCGTCGGGCTGATGGCAGGCCGCGCAGTTATTGGCGAACACGCCTTCGCCGGCCTTGATCCGCTCGGCCTTGTCCTTGGCGGCGGGCGCGCGTCCAATCTGCTCGGCGACGCGCGCGCCGGAACCTTCCGGCAGATAGACCAGATCGTTCATTTTGCCGGAATAAATGTCCTTCTGATCGGGACCGCTAACCTTCAATTGCGCCAGGGCGCCGCGGTTGAACGCGCGCGTCAGGGAATGATCGACGATGATGAAGGTTCCCGGCACGCTGAGCTGGAATTGCGCGATGGCGGCGCCGCCAGCTGGGATCATTGTCGTCTGAACATTATGCGTCGGCGTGCTCATGTTTCCTTCCGGCCAAACCGTATCGAAAATCTGGCCGATGACATGGAAGGAGGAGGTCATGTTCGGGCCGCCGTCGCCAACGAACAGGCGCACGGTCTCTCCGACATTGCCGGTCAGCGCCGTGTCGCCGGTGGTCGAGCCAACCGAACCGTTGAACACGACGTAATCGGGCTTTTCGTCGATCGCCTTGTTCATCGAGAAAGGTTGCAGGCCCTGCTCGCCATTGGGGCCCTTGGTGTAGAAGTCGCTCTGCATGACGTAATATTCGTGATCGACCTTGGGCAGTCCCTCTTTCGGTTCGACCAGGATCATGCCGTACATGCCATTGGCGACATGCATGGCGACCGGCGCGGTGGCGCAATGATAGACGAACAGTCCCGGATTGAGCGCCTTGAAGGAGAACACCGAAGAATGGCCCGGCGCGGTCAGCGAGGCGGCGGCGCCGCCGCCGGGACCGTTGACGGCGTGCAGATCGATGTTATGTGGCATTTTATTGTCGGGGTGATTGTCGAGATGCATCTCGACCAGATCGCCCTCGCGCACACGGATGAATTTGCCGGGAACCTTGCCCCCAAAAGTCCAGAATGTATAGCGGACTCCGTCGGCGAGCCGGCCCTCGACTTCCCTGACTTCGAGATGGACGATCACCTTGGTGGCGTTTTTCCTCGTGATCACAGGCGGAACATTCGGCGCGTCGGTGATAATGGCGTTTTCCTCGCCAACGATTTTTTCAGCGGCGTTTTCCTCGCGGCTGGCCGCGAAAACGGGCGACGCCAGGACCGTGGAGGCCAGAAGGAGGATGGCGCTTTTTGTGCGGATTTTCATGGTCTCGACCCCGGATAGTTTAGGCAATGAAATGATCCTGTCTTTTGGGAGACGACCTTAAAACGTGGCGTTTTCCATGCTTTGCGGAAGCGCAAACAAAATCCAGACAGAAGCCGCGTCTTCAGCCGGTGCTCCAGATGCGCGGCTTGCGCATTCCCGCTATCTTGCAGGCCTGTCCGACATAACCGTGCGGAAAAAGCTCGAACAGGCGGTTGCGGTCGGCGCCGCGAGTCTGGCTGAGATGACGCATGACGAAACGGGCGTCGGGTGGAACCTGGCGCTCCTCGAAATAGGCCCGCATGAAGTGCAGCACGTCCCAATGTTCCTCGGTCATTTCGATCTGTTGTTCCCGCGCTATTTCTCTCGCCCAATCCTCGGTCCAGGCGCCCGGATCGGTCAGATAGCCTTCGATGTCCGTCTCGATCGCGCTCATGAGAAACTCCTCCCCTGCTCGTTTTTTTGCTTCAGGCCGCCTGCAAAACGGTAAAAGCCGACGCCTCGACCTCGGCGCCAAATTCTCCGGCGAAAGCGCGCCACGCCTCCAGATTGCGGCGCGGCATGCCGATGACGACGGGCGTCTCCAGGCCAATTGCGTCGGAGATGATGCAGCGGAAACCGCCGCCTTCAGCTTCCGTCTTGCCAAACTTGTTCAACAGAACGAGATCGCAATGCGGCAGGCTTGAAAGCACCAGCGCGCAAGTTCGCGCCAGACCGTCGAGATCGAGCCGGCAACCGCGCGCCAGGGCGCCGCGGTCTTCGGAAATTTTCACTGTCTCGCCGGAGGCCAGATCTTGCAGAACCATGTCGCAGCGCCGTCCCGGCGCTAC
>NZ_JBKQOU010000129.1:0-9300 GCF_052145335.1 Rhodoblastus sp. | reverse complement strand
ATGGTGGGCGCGACAGGGATCGAACCTGTGACCCCTACGATGTCAACGTAGTGCTCTCCCGCTGAGCTACGCGCCCGAAACCGGTTTTTACTGCCGGCCCGTCAAGGGTGGACGGTGTATATCGATTCGCAACCGTGGGCGCAACCCATTGGCTGAAGGAAAAGCGACCGAACAGAAAATCGGCTAAAAGGTCGCGGTCAGGCCGCGAGAAGCCGCGTCACCTCGTTGACCAGATCCTTGAGATGGAAGGGCTTCGACAGTATTTTCGCCTGCCGGGGCGCCTGGTTGTCGGGGTTCAGCGCGACCGCGGCAAAACCGGTGATGAACATCACCTTGATGTCAGGGTCGAGTTCGGTGGCGCGGCGGGCCAGTTCGATTCCGTCCATTTCGGGCATGACAATGTCGGTCAGCAGCAATTCGAACGGTTCCTCGCGCAGCCGATTATAGGCCGCGAGGCCGTTGTCGAAGGAAATGACGGAATAGCCGGCGTTCTGCAGCGCCTTGACGAGAAAACGACGCATGTCGTTATCATCTTCCGCCAGCAGGATTTTTACCGATTGATCTGGGTGGTCGTTCATGGCGCCCTCGTTCTTGCCCATCGATAAAGAACCATCGTGGTAAAAAACAGGTGAAAATTCGCTGAAACTCCGAAAGAAGTTAATCGGCCCGCAGCCGCCCTGCGGCGCGAAGCGAAAGCCAGCTTATGGACAAATCGCCGTTACGGGGTCATTCTTGCACCCTGCCTTGCAAATTGCAGGAAAAATCCGACATTTTCGTTTTGGAAAAGGCTGGTATTCTAGCCTAAGCAACGGCTCGGGGACTGGAAAAAGCGATGCAAGGTTCTGCCTCGAGCGAAAGGCGTGGCGCGCCCTGCGAGACGATCGAGCCTGCGCGGCTCGAGTCGCCGCTGGTGTTCTCCTCGCCGCACTCCGGCGCTTTCTATCCTCCGGAGTTTCTCGCCGCCTCGCGGTTGGAGATTCGCGCCCTGCGCAGTTCGGAAGACGTGGCGGTCGACGACCTGTTCGCCGCGGCCCCGAATCATGGGGCGCCGCTTTTGCGCGCGAAATTTCCCCGCGCCTTTCTCGACGTCAACCGCGAATCCTTTGAACTCGACGCCAAGCTTTTCGACCAGCCCCTTCCCGCTTACGCCAATACGCGATCGCTGCGCGTCGCCAGCGGCCTGGGCGCCATTCCCCGTGTGGTCGCCGAGGGCCAGGCCATCTATCCCGATCGGATTTCGCTGGCCGAAGGCCTCGATCGTATCGAAAAGTTGTACAAGCCCTATCACGCTGCGCTGGAGGCGTTGATGACGCGGGCGACGCAAAAATTCGGCGGCGCCGTGCTCGTGGATTGCCATTCCATGCCCTCGCGCATGCCGACCGGCGACGCTCGACGCCCTTACGAGCCGATTGCAGCGGACATCGTCATCGGCGATCGCCACGGCGCCAGCTGCGATCCGGCGATTTCTCACCGGATTCACGCCATTCTGTCCGGCCTCGGCTATCGAGTCGCCCGCAACAAGCCCTACGCCGGCGGTTTCATCACCGAAAATTACGCGGTCCGCGCGCGCAATCGCCACGCGGTGCAGATCGAGATCAACCGCGCGCTTTATCTGGATGAAAAGACCCTGGAGCGTGGGCCGGATTATGCGCGCGTCAAAGCGGATATGAGCCGGCTGATAGCGGAAATCGCGCCCGGACGCGAAATGCCGGGCTCCCATTGGCGCCAGGCTGCGGAATAAAATCCGGAACCGAACGCCGCAAAAAACGACCGCCGACAGAGGTCAGCGGCCAAGTCTGGGGAGGAAACGCCCAAGGAGGGCATGTGCAGCAAATCAGCGCCGCACTAAAAGAGTATGCAGTTGCGCCGCACAAAAGGCAAGAATTTCCGCAGACCGCCCTCAAGACCCTAAGTTCATGATCCTGATAGGATTGCTCCGAAAAAAAGCCTCCGCGCCGGGGCCCGGCGGCCGATTCCGCAATTGCGTTGCGCCTGTGCAACATGCTTTGTTCGAACAAGGCCGCGCTCACGCGGGCGAAGACAGAAGCGCGCGCAAATGCAGGAGCGGCGGCAATGACGGCGGTGGATTTCGTCCCTTTCGTGGAGCGCTTGGCCAAGCTGTCGGCCGAAACCATCATGCCGTTCTTCCGCACCACTTTCGCCATGGAGGACAAATCCGGCGGCGGCGTGTTCGATCCGGTGACCGAGGCCGACCGCGCCGCGGAATCGGCGATGCGCCGGCTGATAGGAGAGGTTTTCCCGAATCACGGCGTGATCGGCGAGGAATTCGGCGCTTATGCGGCCAATTCCGAATATGTCTGGGTGCTCGACCCGATCGACGGCACGAAGAGCTTTATTTCGGGCCTGCCGCTGTGGGGCACTTTGATTGGCCTGCTGCACAAGGGCGCGCCCTGCTACGGAATGATGAACCAGCCTTTCACCCGTGAAAAATTCTATGGCGACGGCCGCGCGGCGCACTGGGAGGGACGCGGAGCGGACGGCGTCCCAGCGACGCGGCGGCTGCTCGTGCGCCCCTGCGCCAGCATCGACCGCGCGACCTTGATGACCACATCGCCGAAACTCATCCCCGAGGCCTTGCGCCCGCGCTACGAATTTCTGGAGGCGAAGACGCGGCTGACCCGTTACGGCGGCGATTGCTACGCTTATTGCATGCTCGCCGCCGGCCACGTCGATCTGGTGGTCGAGGCCGGGTTGAACGCTTATGACATCGTCGCGTTGATCCCGATCATCGAAGGCGCCGGCGGCGTTATCACGAATTGGGAGGGCGGCGACCCCTCCAAAGGCGGCGCCATTGTCGCCGCCGGCGACAAACGCGCGCATGAGCAGGCGCTGGCGGCGTTAAGGGAAGGCGCCTGAAGCGTTTTTTTGTGAGAGAGCAAGAACCGGGCGCCGGTCCAAGGACGTTCCTGCGTTTGACCGACGTTCGAAGTTATTTTGGGGAGACAGCAATGCGGACGCGCCGTTCGTTGCTCCAAACTGCGGGCCTGACCGCCGTGGCGGCCGTGACCCCAATAGCCGCACAAGCCGGATCAACAAAGGAATCGCTCATGCCAAGTCCTGGAGCCGAAAACATGCCGCACGGCCTTATCCTGCTCGCCCTCAAGCAGGACGACGGCGCTGAAACGCTGGGGATCAAGACCGCTTCCGGCGTGCTGGATGTCGCCAGGGCCAATGCGATCCTGAACATTTCCGCGCCGGTCACGCTGGAGGAAATGCTGCGGTCGGGCGGCGCCAGCGCGCTCGATGCGCTGGCGAAATCCGCCGACGCGCCGGAAGCGCGGGGCGCATTGCTCGACGAAGCAAAAATCACTCATGGCCGGCTGTTCGCCCATCCGGGCAAGATCATCTGCGTCGGGCTGAACTACCGCACCCACGCCGAGGAAACCGGCATGGCGCTGCCCAAACAGCCGATCCTGTTCAATAAATACAATAACGCGCTGACCTCGCATGAAGCGACGATCACGCTGCCGCCGCGTGACGTCTCCTACAAATTCGATTACGAGACCGAACTGCTGGTGGTGATCGGCAAGACCGCCCGCAACGTCAGCGAGACCGAGGCGCTCGACCATGTCGCCGGCTACGCCATCGGCCATGATTTCTCGGCCCGCGATCTGCAGATCGAGACCGGCGGCCAATGGATGGTCGGCAAGACGCTCGACGGCTTCGCGCCGGTCGGGCCCTGGTTCGTCTCGGCCGATCTCGTCGGCGATCCCAACAACCTCGCCATCGAGACCCGCGTCAACGGCGAGGTCCGCCAGTCGGACAACACCAGAAACTTCATTTTCAACCCGCAGGTGCTGATCGCCTATATTTCCCGGCTGTTCGCGCTGGAGCCCGGGGACATCATCTTCACCGGCACGCCGTCCGGGGTGATCCTTGGCATGCCGAAGGAAAAGCAGGTGTGGCTGAAGGCCGGCGACAGGATCGAAAGCCGAATCGAAAAACTGGGCGTGCTGAAATTCAATCTGGCGTAAGTTTGCCGTCGCGCTTTTTCTTGCCAATTATCCTTCACCTCGGCAACAAACGCGGCCGATGGTGGTTTTGAAAGCATTGGCGCTTAAACAAGGAGGTCGCCCGTGCTCACGCTCCTGATTGGAATCCTGATTACCGTCGTCGTAGGCGCAATCTTGTTTTGGGTGATCGATCGATTTTGTACCGAAGCGCGGCTGGCGCAGCTTCTCAAGTTGCTGGTGGTGCTGGTCTGTCTGGGATCGATCATATCCCGCGTGTATCCGATGCTTGGCGGAGACTCTGCTGCCGTGCCCTGACAGGCGCGGGTGAAACCGCTCGCGGTCCTGGAGCGTCGCCCATGCCTTTGCCGCCGTCCTGATAGAGTCTATGGGGAAGTTTTTTTCTTGAGCGGCAGGTATGGGCGGTGAGCAAAGCCGTCGCCGATCAACCTGTGGCTGAAGCTGCCCTTGTGGCTCAAGCGCACTTCGCGCGCGAGATAGATCAATGCCGTGGTAAAGAGACCCATGGCGATGATGAACAGCACCGCCGCCCCGATCTCATGTTGAAATTTCAGCAGAGCGCTCGTGAACATGATGATGACCAGCATGCAGGTGCAGATGCCGCTGCCGACCGCCCAAAAAATGGCTCTATACATGAAATGTGCGCGCAGCGTCAGGTCCGGCAACTCAATATTAAGGTTGGTCGCACCGGAATTGTTCTCCGGCGACCCGCTGATCGAATGGTATCTGTCGGCAACCCGGTTCAAGCGGGTGATTAAAACCGATACAGTCGACGCCACCGCGCTTAGCAGGAATGCGGGCGCGGTCACTTGCGAAATCACGGTCGAAAGCTGGATGACGCTGAAGGCTTCGGTCATGATTCAACCTAACTCCATAGCACGACCAAGTTACTGAGGAAGCGGACGCTTTTGCCGTCGACCTTACGCCAGTTCGACGAAAGCGCGCAACGCCATGGATCGCGCACGACCAGGGCCTGTTCAGGACGCCCTCACCCCGCCGCCGTCGCCGCCTCGTGCAAAAACGGCTCGCCGGGCGCAAAGGCGTCGAAGGCGGCCCAGAATTTGGCCCTGATCTCGTCGCGCTCCATCAGGATTTCGTGGCGCGCGTCGGTCAGCACCAGGCAGTCGGCGATTTTCAGCTTTTTCGTGAAACGCTCGATCGCCGGCGTGGAAACAAGCCGGTCGCCGCCCGCCGCCACCAACAGCGCCGGAACCTTGATCCCGGCGGCGAAATCGCGCGAGCCCAGCCTTTCCATCAGCAGAAAAGCCTCATGCGCCCAGCCGATGGTCGGATCGCCGATGCCCAGCGCCGGCGAAAGGTCGAGAATTTGCGCCGCGCGGCGGTAACGCCGGGGGTCGGAGGTCAGGATATTGCCGGCGAAGGGTTTTTGCGCCAGCGCGCGCGCGCCGCCGCCGGGGATGAACAACCGTCGCAGTCCGAGCGCGCTGAACGCGCCGGCGGTGTTCCGCGCGAGATTGGAGCCGGCAAAACCGCACAGGCCAAGCATGGGGGCGATGCCGACGATGCGCGCGAAGGACGCGTCTCCCGCGCCGGCGTAATCCAGCACCGCCGCCGCGCCCATGGAATGCGCCAGGGCGAACCAGGGCTTGGGGCATTCGGGCGTCAACAGCTGGCTGACGAAAGCGTCGAGATCGAGCCGGAAATCGGTGGAGCGGCGGAGATGGCCCCTGGCGCGGTTGCGCAGCAGGCGTTGCGAAAGCCCCTGCCCGCGCCAGTCGAAGGCGGCGACGACGAAACCTCGCGCCAACAACTCGCCGATCACCTCGTAATATTTCTCGATGAATTCGGCGCGGCCCTGGACAAGCGCCACCGTGCCTCGCTGAAAACCTTCAGGGCGCCAGACGGCCGCGCGCAGTTCCACGCCGTCGCGGGCGCGCACCCCGACGACCTTTACGCCAGGCGGACAGGGATTGGCGGGCGTGTCGATCAATTCCATCGCTGAACCGTATAAACCATCGAGCTGAAAAATCGCACAGAAAGCCCGCCAACAAAACTCTTGAAAAGAATTTTGCCGGCGCCCATCTCCCCGTTAGCGCGGGCCAATGTCGGACGCGCTCACGGCGCGGCCCCGCGAAGGGGCCGGCCGCATGTCGCTTCAAATGGAGGATATGCCATGCGTCAATTTGATCTGTCTCCCCTGTATCGATCCACCATCGGCTTCGACCGGCTGTTTTCGCTGCTCGACCAGGCCGGCGGCCAGGAAGCCGCCGCTGTCGCCTATCCGCCCTATAATATCGAGCGGACGGGCGAGAACGCCTATCGGCTGACCTTGGCCGTCGCCGGTTTCGGCGAAAGCGAATTGTCGATCGAATCGCGCGAAAACGCCCTGACCATCAAGGGCGCGAAAGAGACACGCAAGGAAAGCGAGGCCTCGGAAATGCTCTACCAAGGCATTGCCGCGCGCGCCTTCGAGCGCCGCTTCCAGCTTGCCGACCATGTCCAGGTGACAGGCGCCCGGCTGGAGAACGGCCTGCTGCATGTCGACCTGGTGCGCGAAATCCCCGAAGCCCAGCGTCCGCGCCAGATTCCGATCGGCGCCGGCGGTCCGCGCCCGGTGGAGGCGCCCAAGGCGGCTTGATCGAAGGGAGATAGGCGATAGCGAATGGAACGGGCGCATCCAGCGCCCGTTTTATTGCGGCAGCGGCTCGATTTTCGGCGCGCCGGGGGGATGGAGCGGCTTGATCGGGCTGAGCGCCGCATCGGCGGGGGCCGGATCGGCCGTCGAGGAATGCGGCGGGGTGTCGGCCGGGGCGGACTTGCTCGGCTTGACCGACGCCACCGTCGGCTCGACCGGCGTAAGTTCCGGGAGATCGTCGAGACCGTCCAGACTATGGCGCGGCGCCGGCAGCGGCCGACCCGGCGAGGCCAGGTCGTCATAAGTGTCGTGGCGCCTCTCTGCGGACCGGCGCCGGGCTTTTTCCGGCGCACGCGGCGTTCGCGCGCCCTCACGCGCCGGAGCGGGGTCAACGTGCGGCGCCGTCGCCGCCTTTACCGGCGGGCGCGGCGGCGGGTCCCAGGGGAAACGGATTGGCTCGGCGCGCGAGGGCGCGCCGACGCCGAGCGTCAGAGCCGAGAGGCAGAACGCCGTTCCGCATCCCAAAACCTTGGTCCGCGAAGCCCAAGCCATTGTCGGTTTCAATTTTTAATCCCTTGCGAATCCCTTGCCGCTATTCTTTATGCCACATAAAATCGTAAAAAATCATTGGTGAAAAATGCGGCGGCGGCGTCCCGCGATCCCGGTTTGAAATCAAAAAAAGCCGAAAATTGCGGCGCCTCCCGCCGACCGCCGCCCGCCCTTGCGGCGCCGCCGGGGCAAATCGTTTAAAAAATAGAAAACTTTCGCCCGGAGCCCGATTTGCGCGGCTTTGTCCGCTTGTGTGGCCGGTGCTAATCTGGCAATGTCGCGCCAAAATAGGACAGCTATGCTGACCATTTATGCCCTTTCCCACTGGCGGCGCCCGGTGACAGGCGGCAAGGGGTGGCCATCGGAGCATAGGCAAGACGCCCCGCCTCCGATAAATTGCGGTCGAATTGAACGGGCAGGATAAACGGGACATGATCGAGCAGCACAGGTCGAGTGTTTTTGGCGCGCCGTTTTCGCAACAAAGCGACAGCGCGCGAAAAAGCGCTGGCGCCGAGCTTTCCTCGCAGGCCGGAGTTGAAACGATGGATCGAGTTTACACTGCCGCCAACGGCCTGCCCCCGGCCCAGGGCCTTTATGACCCGCGCAACGAACATGACGCCTGCGGCGTCGGCTTCGTCGCCAATATGCATAACGCCAAGTCGCACGACCTGGTGGCGATGGGCCTGCAAATCCTGGTCAATCTCGACCATCGCGGCGCGGTCGGCGCCGATCCCAAGGCTGGCGACGGCTGCGGCATGCTGTTGCAGATCCCCCATCGCCTTTTCGCCGAAGAGGCGGTCCGGCTCGGTTTTGCTTTGCCGGAGCCGGGGCTTTACGCGGTCGGCGCGCTGTTCCTGCCGCGCGACCCGGAAGCGCGGAAGATCATCGAACAGACTTTTGAGGAGATCGTCGCCGAGGAGGGCCAGGTCGTGCTCGGCTGGCGCGACGCGCCAGTCGATCCGAGTGTGCTCGGCGAGACGGTCAAGCCGGCCGAGCCGGTCCATCGCCAGATTTTCATCGCCCGCGGCGCCGACACGCCCGACCAGGAAGCCTTCGAGCGCAAGCTTTTCCTGATCCGCAAGCGGGTGTCCAACGCCGTCTACGGATTGAAGGAAGAGCGCATGCGGGGATGGTATCCCGTGTCGCTGTCCTCGCGCACCATCGTCTACAAGGGGCTGCTGATCGCCACCCAGCTGGGCAATTATTTCGCCGACCTGCGCGATCCGCGCGTCGAGACGGCGATCGCTTTGGTGCATCAGCGCTTCTCGACCAACACTTTCCCATCGTGGCAACTCGCCCATCCCTACCGCATGGTGGCGCATAACGGTGAGATCAACACGCTGCGCGGCAATGTGAACTGGATGGCGGCGCGCCAGGCCTCGGTGGCCTCGCCGCTGTTCGGCGACGACATTTCCAAGCTTTGGCCGATCTCCTACGAAGGCCAATCCGACACCGCCTGTTTCGACAACGCCCTCGAATTCCTGGTGCAGGGCGGCTATTCCATGGCCCACGCCATGATGATGCTGATCCCGGAAGCCTGGACCGGCAATCCGCTGATGGACAAGGAGCGACGCAGTTTCTACGAATATCACGCGGCGCTGATGGAGCCGTGGGACGGCCCGGCCGCCATGGCGTTCACCGACGGACGCCAGATCGGTGCCACGCTCGACCGCAACGGACTCCGGCCCGCGCGCTATTTCGTCACCGACGACGGCCTCGTCGTGCTCGCCTCCGAAATGGGCGTGCTGCCCGTTCCCGAGGAATCCATCGTCGCCAAGTGGCGCCTGCAGCCCGGCAAGATGCTGCTGGTCGACTTGACCGAGCATCGCATCGTCTCCGACGACGAGCTCAAGCAGACGTTGTCGCGCGCCAATCCCTATCGGCAGTGGCTGGAAGAGACCCAGATCGTGCTCGAAGAGCTCAATCCGGTCGAGCCGCGCGCCTCGCGCACCGACGTCTCGCTGCTCGATCGCCAGCAGGCCTTCGGCTATTCCCAGGAAGACCTCGCCTTCCTGATGTCGCCGATGGCGACAACCGGCCAGGAGCCGGTCGGCTCGATGGGCGCCGACACGCCGATCTCGGCGCTGTCGGACAAATCGAAGCTGCTCTACACCTACTTCAAGCAGAACTTCGCCCAGGTGACCAACCCGCCGATCGATCCGA